>JANNMP010000381.1:0-3899 GCA_031398015.1 Burkholderiaceae bacterium | reverse complement strand
GCGCCGGTGAGGCCGGGCGCGGTTTCTCGGTGGTGGCCGAAGAAGTGCAGCGCCTGGCCGAACGCTCGGGTGATGCGACGCGGCAGATCTCGGCCTTGGTCAAGACCATCCAGACCGACACCCAGGATGCGGTGGCGGCGATGGCGCGCAGCACGCAAGGCGTGGTCGATGGCGCGCGCCTGTCGGACGCCGCCGGCTCGGCACTGGGCGACATTGACCGCGTGACACGCCGGCTGGCCGAGCTGATCGAGGCGATCTCGTCGCAGGCGCTGCGCGAGGCAGCGTCGGCCAACGTGGTGGCCGACAACATCCAACACATTTTTGCGGTGACCGAGCAGACCGGCGACGGCACCCGCTCCACTGCCGCGATGGTGCGCGAGCTGTCGCGCAGCGCCGAGGAGCTGCGGCAGTCGGTGTCGCGCTTCAAGATCGCCTGAGCAGGCCGGCACAGCAGCTTGGCGCAGCGGCCCATGGCAGCAGACACCCCAGAGCCCCAAGCGGCCGCGGCCGGCACGGCCGGCATTGGCGTTGGAATTGGCGTTGGCGATGACCTGAGCGCCCTGTCGTGGGTGCGCGATGAGCTGCGCCGCTCGCTCGACCTGGCCAACAAGGCCTTGCGCCGCTATTTGAAGGAGCAGGCCCAGCACGGTGATCTGGACACGGTGGACCCGGCGGTGTTGCGCCAGGCACGCAACCAGCTGCACCAGTGCGTGGGCGTGCTCGAGCTGGTGGGCCTGGGGCCGGCAGCGGCGCTGCCGCGCGCCGCCGAGGCCGCGCTGCAGCGCATCAGCGCCCGGCCCAAGCTGATCACCCCGGCGGCGGTCGATGCACTCGAGCGTGGCAGCTTTGCGTTGCTTGATTTCATCGAGCGCCGGCTCGCTGCCAAGCCGGTGTCGGCGCTGGCGCTGTTCCCGCAGTACCAGGCGCTGCAGCAGTTGGCCGGCGCGGTGCGGGTGCACCCGGCTGACCTGTGGCACATGCCCTGGGCCTGGCGCGACATTGCGCAAGACAACGCCTGGCCAGCGCGCCTGCCCGACGCCGACACCATCACACTGATCGAGTCCGACCTGCTGGCGCTGATGCGCGGTGCGCCGCCCAGCCAGGCGGCGCGCATGGCCGATGTGTTTGCCGGCCTGGCCGCCGGTGCACAGGCCGGCACGCTGGCCCGGGCAGAGTCCGCAGACCAGGCTCCCACCGGCCGCCTGGCCACGCTGTGGCTGCTGGCCGCGGCCTGCTTCGAGGCCCAGGCCGACGGCCTGCTGCCGGGCGACGCGCACAGCAAACGCCTGGGCTCGCGGCTGCTGGCGCAATTGCGCGCGGGTGCGCTGGCCGAGCCGTCCGAGCGCCTGGCGCATGACCTGCTGTTCTTCTGCAGCCAGGCGGCCAGCAGCGCCGGCCACCCCAGCGGCCCAAGGCTGTTGGCGGTGCAGCAGGCCTATGGCCTGCACCCCGACCAGCGGGTGGACTATGCCCAGACCCAGCTCGGCCGCTTCGATCCCGCCTGGGTGGCGCAGGCGCGCAAGCGGGTGGCGGCGGCCAAAGAGGTGTGGTCGGCGGTGGCCGGCGGCGACGCCGCGCGGGTCGACGGCCTGCCCGAGCAATTTGCGCTGGTCAGCGATTCACTGGCCCGGCTGTACCCCGACGGCGCGGTGCTGGGCCGGGCGCTGCAGGTGGCCGCTGCCCACACCGTGGCTGCGGCGGCCGAGCCGCCGGCCGACCTGGCGATGGAAGTGGCCACCGCGCTGCTGTACCTGGACGCCTCGATCGAAGACGCCGACTTCGACCACCCCGACAGCGCCCAGCGTGTGCAGCGCCTGGCCCAGCGCATCGACGCGGTGCGCCAATCGCGTGACCCCGGCACGCTCGACCTGTGGATGGAAGAGCTGTACCGCCGGGTGTCTGACCGCCAGACCATGGGCAGCGTGGTGCAAGAGCTGCGCGCCTCACTGTCCGAAGTGGAAAAGAACATCGACCAGTACTTCCGCAACCCGGCCCAGCGCGATGTGCTGATCCCGGTGCCCGGCCAGCTGCAGGCCATGCGTGGCGTGCTGTCGGTGCTGGGGCTGGAGCAGGCGTCGATGGCGGTGCTGCGCATGCGTGACGATGTCGATGAACTGGCCAACACCGAGGTCAATGCGCAGCACGCCATCCAGAGCGGCAGCTTTGACCGCCTGGCCGACAACCTGGGCGCGCTGAGCTTCCTGATCGACATGGTCAGCGTGCAGCCGCAGATGGCCAAATCACTGTTCCGCTTTGATGCCGAGACCGGCAGCCTGTCGGCGGTGATGGCGCGTGAAGACCGGCCCACCGGCTTTGACGCGATGGACACCCAGCCCGGCGAGCACGGCGCCGGCCAGCCCGAGACCGACGCGCTGGCCGTCACGCTGGAGTTCGACCGCATCGTGCAGCGCTCACGCACGGGCGGGCGCGGCAGTGCGCCAGACAGCCGCCCCGGCGCTGGCCCGGCGCCGCTGGGTGGCCTGGGCCTGCCGCTGCTGCCCAACGCCGATGCGCTGCCGCTGGCAGCAGACAGCGCGGCTGGCGGTTTGCCCGCAGCGCCCGCGCCCATTGTGTCCAGTGGCCTCGAAGACGACCCGGAGATGCGCGACATCTTCCTGGAAGAAGCGCATGAGGTGCTGGGCCAGGCGCGTGACGCGCTGGCGCTGCTGCAAGCCCGCCATGACGATGCCGAGGCCATGACCACGGTGCGCCGCGCCTTCCACACCTTCAAGGGCAGTGCCCGCATGGTGGGCCTGCTCGATTTCGGCGCTGCCGCCTGGGCCTGCGAGCAGCTCTACAACAGCCGGCTGGCCGAACATGCCGGTGCCGACGCCGACCTGCGCGGCTTCAGCCATGAGGCCATCGCCCGCTTCGACGACTGGGTGCGGGCGCTGGCCGCCGGTGACGCCAGCGGCCATGGCTCGGCAGCCATCGTGCGCGCCGCCGATGCACTGCGCACCAGCCACCAGCGCCTGGCGCTGGACGCCGCCGGGTCACCCGTGGCCGCCACGGCCTTGCCCGACCTGCGCGAGCGGGTGCCTGAGCTGCCGCTGGCCAGTGATCTGGACCTGGGCACCAGCGTTGCGGCGCCAGCGCCGGATGCCGCGCTGCCGTTGCCCGAGATCACGCTCGACGCGCTGGACGACGGCGTGGCAGCGCCAACCCAGCTCGACCTGCCCGCGCTGGACCCACTTGCGCTGGACCAACCTGCGCTGGACCAATCTGCGCTGGACCAAGCCGCGCTGGACCAAGCTGCGCTGGCCGGCGAGCCGTCTGCGCCGATGAGCCTGTTGCCCGAAGCCACCGAGCTGGACTTGTCCGACGACATGGCCAGCGCGTTTGGTGTTGCCGCAGCAGCCGGCCATGCCGAGCCGCTGGCTGCGGCCGGGCCCCAAGCAGACCTCGGCCCCGAACCTGCGCCCACACCAGCCGCCGATGCCGACAGCCACCGCCAGATCGGCCCGCTGCGCATCGGCATTGCGCTGTTCAACATCTACCTGAACGAGGCTGACGAACTGTCGCGCCGGCTGGCCACCGAGCTGGCCGAGTGGGCGCTGGAACAACAGCGCCCGGTGGGTGACACGGCGGTGGCGCTGGCACACTCACTGGCCGGCAGTTCGGGCACGGTGGGTTATGCCGATCTGTCGCAACTGGCCCGCGCGCTGGAGCATGCGCTGGGCCGCTCGCAGGCGCACGGCCAGGGCCGCAGCGGCGAGGCCGGCCTGTTCATGCAGGCGGCCGATGAAATCCGCCGCTTGTTGCACTTGTTTGCCGCCGGCTTCCTCAACCCACCCGAGGCCGGCCTGCTGGCGCAATTGCAGGCCCTGGCCCATGCCGCGCCAGAGGCCGCCGCCAGTGACCAGATGCCGCTGGACAGCGCCTTGGCCGCACCGCCCGCA
>JANNMP010000270.1:0-6245 GCA_031398015.1 Burkholderiaceae bacterium | reverse complement strand
CTGGCCGCGGGTGTTCCCGCAGCTCTGAAGCGTGGCGCGCTCCCAGCCATGAGAAGCGGCCTGCGGCTCAGCCGTTCCCCGTCTTTTCCGCCAGCCACGTCTTGATGAGCGACTGATAGGGCACGTCGCAGGCGGCCGCTGCCGGTGCGGCCATCCACAGGGCCAGGGTGGAGGCGGCCAGGCTGACCAGGGTCTTGTGCATGTTGGGGTCCTTGAAACGTGAAGACAGCGGGGTTCAGTTGGTTGTCGGCATGGCTTGCGCTGACGCTTGCACGGCACAGCCCGCGCGGCGGCGCGCGGCGGCCAGCAAGCCGGCGCCGATGGCCAGCAAGGCCCAGCTGGCAGGCTCGGGCACGGCGCTGACATTCACATCCACCCACACCGCCTTGTGGTCGGAGCTGGCCAGGTTGGCGTAGAGGTTGGGGTCGCGGAAGCTGCCCACCAGGTCAAACAGGTCACCGGTGGTGTTGGGCATGCTGGTGTCAGGGTCCACCGGCCAGAAGATGCCGGCATCGGTCAGCGCCAGGTTGGCCGACGGCAGCACGTAATCGACCCGCAGGTTGCCGGGGGCTGCGTCGCTGAAGTCGGCGGTGTCCAGCGCCGGGTCGCCGGTGTGGCTGGCGTTGGCCGTGCCGTTGTTGCTGGGGTAGCTGGCGGCGGCCGTGCCGCCAGCGGACGACGGCGTGAGGCTGGTGTTGACCAGCGCATTGCCCAGCAATTGGCCGATGGCGTTGTAGGCCTGGCCGTTGACCACGCCCTTGAAGCTGTCGCCGTCATTGAAGTCGGCGTTGTAGTCGCCGGCAATCACGAACAGCGCGCCCGGCGCCAGGCCGCCGCTGCGGCCCTGGTCATCGTAGAGGTAGCCGGCGCCGCCGATGTAATCGGCCCAGAGGCGGATTTCATCGTGGTTGCGCTTGCCGTTGCGGTCTTCGGCACCGTCGAATGTCGGCGGCGTGGGATGGGCGCTCAAGAAGTGCACATCGCGGCCGTTGACGCGCACGGTCACATCGACATGGTTCTTCGACGACAGGCGCAGGTTGTTGGTCTCGGCGGCCGAATAGAAGTTGGCCAGGTTGTTGGCACCGGCCACCGGGTCATTGGTCAGCAGGTTGCCGGGCATGTCCTTCCACTTGAAGTTCTGGAAGCTGCGCACGCCGGATTTCAGCCACATTGCGGGCCTGCAGGATGCGCCAGGATGGCTGGTGTCTTGGACATGGGGCTCCTCCAGGGTTTGGGTGGTGTGCAGCTTGTTGGCGGCCCGTCAACGACGTCACACAACGCATTGCATGTTGGTGGCAGACGGTGACATGCCAACCGCCTGGTGGCGCACTGCCGTGGCCCGTTCGGACCATCCTCGCCTGGGCCGCAGCAGCAGTGACCGAAGCGGTCGCAGAATCAGCCCATGCCGGTGATGCACCGGCCATAGGAGCCTTGCCTTGACCATGCACCGACCCGCCAACCCCATTGCCGAGCCCGTTGCCGCCACGCCGCAGGCCTGTCTGAGCCGCCGGCGCTTGCTGGGCCAGCTGGCCTGGCCATTGGCGCTGGCCAGCCCGGCACTGCTGCACACGCCGCTGCTGGCCGCCAGCGCACGCCGCGCCACACCGGCACAGACCGAGGGCCCGTTCTACCCCGTCAACCTGCCCGACGACACTGACTTTGACCTGCTGCGCCAAGGCAACACGCCTTACGCCAAGGGCCAGGCCTGCTGGCTCGAAGGCCAGGTCAGTGATGTCAATGGCAACCCGCTGGCCGCTGCGGTGGTGGAAATCTGGCAATGCGACGCCGACGGCCACTACCGCCACCCGGGCGACGGCAATCGCGCCGACCCGGCGTTCCAGGCCTTTGGCCGGGTGGTGGCCGGGCCCGACGGCCGCTACCGGTTTCGCACCCTGCGCCCGGTGGCCTACACCGGCCGCACGCCGCACATCCACCTGAAGGTCAAGCTGCGCCAGCGCACGCTGCTGACCACCCAGGTGTATGTCGAGGGCGACCCCGGCAATGCGCGCGATTTTTTGTGGCGCAGCCTGCGCGAGGCCGACCGCGCCGCCATCACCGTACCGTTTGTGCCGGTGGCCGACGGCCAGCGCGCCGAGTTCAACCCCGTGGTGGCGGTGTGAAAAAAGGGCGGCCTGCGGTCGAAATGCGGCGCACCCGGCCGTCATTGGCATGCCGGTGCATCCCGCAGCGGCACAACCCGCAACGGAGCAAGCCATGAAATACCTGTTGATGATCTACAGCAGCGAAGCCGACGACGCCAAGGCCACTGCCGCCGACAACCAGGCGCTGATGGCCGCCTACGGCGCCTACAGCGCCGCCATGGCCCAGGCCGGTGTACTGGCCGGCGGCGAGCGCCTGCGCCCCAGCGGTGACGCCACCAGCGTGCGCATCCGCCAAGGCAAGACCGAGCTGCTCAATGGCCCGTATGCAGACACCCGCGAGCAACTGGGCGGCTACTACATGCTGGAGGTGCCCGACCTCGACGCTGCCTTGCACTGGGCCGCACGCTGCCCCAGCGCGCCGCACGGCACGGTGGAAGTGCGTCCGATCTGGGCGATGTGAGCGACAGCGCGTCGGCAGCGGTCACTGCCGAAGCGGTGGCCCGCCGCAGCTACGGCAAGCTGGTGGCGCTGCTGAGTGCCCGCACGCGCGACGTGGCAGCGGCCGAAGACGCGCTGGCGGATGCGTTTGCCGCCGCGCTGGCCGACTGGCCGGCGCACGGCACGCCGCACAACCCCGAGGCCTGGCTGCTGACCACCGCGCGCCGCCGCCTGATTGACCGCGCCCGTGCCCGCCACACCCATGACGGTGCGGCCGACACGCTGCGTCTGCTGGGTGAATGGGCGCAGGCCGCCGCTGACCCGGCACTGCAGGCGCAGTGCGAGATCCCCGACCACCGGCTGGCGCTGATGTTTGCCTGCGCCCACCCGGCCATCGACCCGGCACAGCGCGCACCGCTGATGCTGCAATTGCTGCTGGGCTTTGACGCGGTGGCCATCGGCTCGGCGTTTCTGGTGGCGCCGGCCACCATGGGCCAGCGCCTGGTGCGCGCCAAGGCCCGCATTCGGCGAGCCGGCATCCCGTTTGCGGTGCCGGCGCTGGCCGACCTGGCGCCGCGCCTGGGCCCGGTGCTGGACGCTGTCTATGCCTGTTATGCCGAGGCCTGGTGTGACCCGGCCGGCACCGATGCCCAGCGCCGCAACCTGGCCGATGAAGCGCTGTGGCTGGGTGGCCTGCTGGCCACCCTGCTGCCCGACCAACCCGAAGTGTTGGGCCTGCTCAGTCTGATGCTGCACACCCATGCCCGGCGCAGCGCGCGGCGTGATGCCAGCGGTGCCTACGTGCCGCTGGCACAGCAGGACACGGCGTTGTGGGATGCGCGCATGCTGCGCGAGGCTGAGCGCTTGTTGCACCGTGCTGCCGCTCTGGCATTGCACCCTGGCAGCGGCCACCCGCACATTGGCCGCTTCCAGCTGGAGGCGGCAATCCAGTCGGCCCACGGTGTGCGCCGCTTCACCGGCGTGGCCGATTGGGCAGCCATCGTCGGGCTGTACGACGCGCTGTTGCGGCTGACCGCATCGCCGGTGGTGGCGCTGAACCGCGCGGTGGCGCTGGCCGAGACCGCCGGGCCGGCGGCGGCGCTGGCGGCGCTGGACAGCCTGGACAGCGACAACCGTCTGACCGACTACCAGCCAGCCTGGGCCGCGCGTGCCGAGCTGCTGCTGCGCCTGGGCCGCAAGGCCGAGGCCGGGGTGGCCTACCAGCGGGCCATCGGCCTGGAAGCCGACCCGGCGGTGCGGGCCTTTCTGCAGCAGCGCTGCGGCGGCTGACGCCGGCCTGGCTGCGCCGTGCGCAACCGCGGCTGGTATGCTGGATTCGCCATGCGAGCCGAGGATTTGCCATGCAAGTGATCGACGCCGACGTCGTGCTGAATCGCCACCGGCTGACGGTGCACGATGTCTACCGCATGACCGAGACCGGTGTGCTGGCGAGCGATGCGCGCATCGAACTGATCGACGGGGCGCTTGTCGACATGGCACCCATCGGCACGCGCCACGCCGCCACGGTCAAGCGCTTGAATCGTCTGCTCACGGATGCCGTCGGCACACAAGCCATCGTGTCGGTGCAAGACCCGTTGCACTTGTCCAAGCGCACGCTGACCCAGCCCGACCTGGCGCTGCTGAAGCCACGCGCCGACTTCTATGCCAAGACAGCGCCGGTGGGCGCCGATGCGCTGCTGGTCATCGAGGTGGCAGACAGCACCGCAGGCTATGACCGCCGCGTCAAGGCGCCGCTGTATGCGCGCCACGGTGTGCCTGAGCTCTGGATCGTCGATCTGGACGCAGGTTGCCTGCGCTTGCTGCGCGCGCCACTGGACGGGGTCTATCGCGATGTCTCGGCGCTCGACGCGCCGGGCCGCGTTGGGGTGCAAGCCATGCCGGGCATCAGCCTGGATTTGTCGACGCTGCTCTGACAGGGGCCGGCCTCAGCCCGGCCCGGCCAGCAACACCGCTGCGCGGTGGATGGCCGCGCGGATGCGCTGGTAGGTGCCGCAGCGGCAGAGGTTGCCGTTCATGGCGCTGTCGATGTCGGCATCGGTGGGCTTGGGCGTGGCGTTGAGCAGCGCCGCTGCGGCCAGCAATTGGCCGCCCTGGCAATAGCCGCACTGCACCACATCCAGCTCGGTCCAGGCGGCGCGCAACGCGGCGATTTCGGGGCCCTGCAGGCCGTCGATGGTGGTGACGCTGCGCTCACCCACGGCCGACAGCGGCGTCACACAGCTGCGCGTGGGCGCGCCGTCGATGTGCACCGTGCAGGCGCCGCACAGCGCCATGCCGCAGCCGAACTTGGTGGCCGTCATCTGCAGGTCACCGCGCAGCACCCACAACAGCGGGGTGTCGGGTGCGGCGGCCACGCTGTGGGTCTTGCCGTTGATGTTCAGTGTCGTGGTCATCGCATCGCCCATCGTCAAGCCAGCCGCAGCGGCAGGCTGCGCAGCCGCTGCCCGGTCAGCGCAAACAGCGCGTTGGCCACCGCCGGCGCGATGGGCGGCGTGCCGGGCTCGCCCACGCCCTCGGGCGGCGCGGTGCTGGGCAGGATCTCGGTCTCCACCAGCGGGCAATCGGCAAAGCGCAGCAGCGCCTGCTGGTGGAAGTTGCTTTGCTGCACCTGGCCGGCTTGCAGCGTGATCTCGCCATACAGCGCCGCGCTCAGGCCAAACACCACGCCGCCTTCCATCTGTTGGCGGATGTGGTTGGGGTTGACGGCGGTGCCGCAGTCGATCGCCACCACCACCCGGTGCACGCGGATGCGCTTGGGGTCAGCCGGGTCCAACGACACCTCGGCCACCTGGGCCACGATGCTGCCGAACGAGGCATGCAAGGCGATGCCACGGGCACGCTTGGCGCCGTCGGCGGCGGGCGCCAGCGGCTGGCTCCAGCCGGCTTTGGCGGCGGCGCGCTGCAGCACCGCCGCATGGCGCGGGTGCTTCTGCAGCAACGCCAGGCGGAAGGCCAGCGGGTCTTGCCCCGCCGCATGGGCGGCCTCATCGACAAAACTCTCCTTGAAGAACGCCTGGTGTGAATGGCCGACGCTGCGCCAGAAGCCCACCGGCACCGCCAGCGCCACGATCTGGTGGCTGATGCGCGCGTTGGGCCATTCATACGGCTGGTCGAACGCGCCTTCGGCCGTGGTCTTGTCGGGCCCGGCAGCGGGCAGGCCGAACTGGCGGCCGAGGAACTGCTGCACCACCGACGGCCCCGCTGACGCCGCCAGCCAGGCGGTCAGCCGGCCCTGGGCGTCGAAGCCGGCCTGGCAGCGGGCCACGCAGGGCGGGCGGTAGAAGTCATGCGTGCTGTCCTGCTCACGCGTCCACAAGGTTTGCACCGGCTGGCCCGGCAGGGCGGCGGCAATGTGCGCTGCCTGGGCAACGAAGTCGGCCTCCAGCCGGCGGCCGAAGCCACCGCCCAGCAGCGTGACATGCATCGCCACCTGGTCGGAATTCAGCCCCAGCGCCTGGGCCGCCACCCAGCGCGCATGGCCGGGCACCTGGGTGGGCGCCCAGACGCTGGCCTTGGGCTCGCCGGCCTTGGCGTCGGGTGTCACCAGCACGGTGCAGTTCTGCGGCTCCAGCGTGGCATGCGACAGCAGCGGGGCGCTGTACTCGGCCTTCAGGGTCCTGGCCGCGCCCAGCATCGCGGCGGCGGCGTCGCCCTGGCTGAAATAGGCAAAGCCGGGGTCCTGGT
>JANNMP010000239.1:0-1947 GCA_031398015.1 Burkholderiaceae bacterium | reverse complement strand
CCCCGCCCGGCCCCACAACCTCGGCCTTGCAGTCGTGCTGCTGCGCACTGCTTGCAGGCGCATGCCGCCGTGGCGCGCTGCGGCTGGCGCCAAGTCAGTTGGGGGTTCAGTTCGCCGAAGTCCACAACTGCTTGCACAAGGCCGAGGTCGTGGGGTCGGGCAGGGCTTTGCAGGCGAGGCGCGGGCACGGTCCTGCGCATGCCGCGTTCTGGTTCGTGTGTTCGCGTGCCAAGTCCTGAACGACCCCACGGCCTCGGCCTTGCTGCTCTGCTGATCGCGTGCAGCGCCCGGCCGCCAACGACTCCCGGTTGCCTCGGTGGGCAGAGCGCCACATCTCGAATCGCCGGAAGTTCTGCTTCTCAAGAGAACCTTGGCACCGGCGAACAGTGGGTGCTTGGCGCAAGGCTGTTCAAGACTGTACATTTCAGTGCACATTGATCCGCCAAGGCGCCACCGATGATCACCACCACCTTCACCGAGTTCCGCAATCAGGCAACACACTTCTTTGACCTGGTCGAGGCCGGCGAGACGGTGCGCGTGTCGCGCAACGGCCGCCCGATTGCCGACATCGGCCCGGTGCCTGCCGACGTGCCGTCATGGAAGCGGCGCAGCGCGACGCCGCTGCGCATCACCGGCGCCGACATCGCCCAGATGATCATCAACGACCGCAGCCGCTGATGCGGGTGTTCTTCGATTCGTCGGCGTTTGCCAAGCGCTACATCGCCGAAGCCGGGTCGGCTGCCGTGCTGCAGTGCTGCGACGACGCAGACGAACTGGCGCTGGCCGTGATCGCCGTGCCAGAGCTGGTGTCGGCGTTCTGCCGCTTGCACCGCGAAGGCAAGCTCACAGCGGCGCAATACCAGCAGACCAAGGCTGATCTGCTGGCCGACATCGCCGACGTGCTGATCTGTGATCTCACGCCAGCGGCCATCGGGCATGCCGTGCGGGCACTGGAACAGCATGTGCTGCGTGGCATGGATGCCATGCACATCGGCGCGGCGCTGCACAGCCAGGCCGACCTCTTCGTCACCGCCGACCAGCGGCAGGCCCAGGCGGCCAGCGCGATGGGGCTGCAGGTGCGGTTGCTGTAAGCGCTGGCCTGCGGCACCGCAGCCTGGCCCGTGTGGCCGCTGCTCAGGGCGCAAACAGCCGGTGCTGCTGCGCATAGCGCAACAACTCCACCGCCGTGCCCACGCCCAGCTTCTGGCGGATCAAGGTCTGGTGGTTCGAGACCGTCTTGCTGCTCAGGTGCAGGCGCTCGGCAATCGCCTCCAGGCTGTGGCCGGCCAGCAGGCCTTGCAGCACCTGGAATTCACGCGGTGACAGCGCCAGGTGCGGCGCGGCGACTGACGCGGCGGCCGGCGCGGCCGCGATATCGGGCGACAAAACGCCCACCTCGCCGCCGGCCACACGCTGCACTGCGCGAACCAGCAGCTCAGGCGCGCTGCTCTTGGTGATGAAGCCGTGGGCGCCGGCCGCCAGCGCCTGCGCCACCATGGCCGTGCTGTCATGCATGCTGAACACCAGGCAGCGCACCGCCGGCCAGCGCTGGGCAATGCGGCGCAGCAGGTCAAAACCACTGCGCCCGGGCATCGACAGATCCAGCACCACCACATCCACCGGGTCCAAGCGGCGCTGCTGCTGCAGCCAGACGAAGGCCGCGTCGCTGTCGCAGCAATCGGCGCTGACGACGCAACCGGGCTCCAGCTCCAGCAGGCGGCGGTAGCCGGCACGCACCACCGCGTGGTCGTCCACCAGCAGCACACGCAGCGTCATGCCGGCATGCCAGCCGGGCACATCGGGAAGTTTTCCCGGTTGGCCGGGCCTGTGTTTTGCGGTGTCATGCGCTGCTGTGTGCCAACCACGAACGGAGTCGAGACGCCATGCATCCAGGCCTGCTGCCAGCCCTCAAGCGACGCCACATCCTGACCGTGGCCCTGACCGGCG
>JANNMP010000203.1:0-10420 GCA_031398015.1 Burkholderiaceae bacterium | reverse complement strand
CGACGCGATGCTGCTGTCGCGTTGAGCGGGGCAGCCGCGAGCGCGGCGGCGACAATGCCGCGATGCTGAAGTTCGAGTTGCTGGCCACGGAGGGCGCCGCGCGGCGCGGCCGTCTGTCGCTGTACCATGGCGTCGTCGTGACGCCGGTCTTCATGCCGGTGGGCACCTACGGCACCGTCAAGGGCGTGATGCCGCAGTCACTGCTCGACATGGGGGCACAGATCATCCTGGGCACCACCTTCCACCTGTGGCTGCGCCCGGGGCTGGACGTGATCGGCCAGTTCAAGGGCCTGCACGGCTTTGAAGGCTGGCACAAGCCGATCCTCACCGACTCAGGCGGCTTCCAGGTGTGGAGCCTGGGCGGCGCCGACGGCAGCGGGCGCAAGATCAGTGAAGAAGGCGTGCGCTTTGCATCGCCGGTCAACGGCGACAAGCTGTTCCTCACGCCCGAGGTCAGCATGCAGGTGCAGACGGTGCTGGACAGCGACATCGTGATGCAGTTCGATGAATGCACGCCCTACCAGACCGCCGGTGCGCTGACCACCGAAGCCCAGGCCCGCGCATCGATGCAACTGAGCCAGCGCTGGGCCCGGCGCTGCCAGGCTGAGTTCACGCGCCTGGAGAATCGCAACGCGCTGTTCGGCATCGTGCAGGGCGGCATGTTCGAGCACCTGCGCCAAGACAGCCTGGACACGCTGGTGGCCATGGACTTTGCGGGTTATGCGGTGGGCGGTGTCAGCGTTGGTGAGCCCAAGGCCGAGATGCAGCGCATCGTGGCCCACACGCCGCACCGGCTGCCGCCGCACAAGCCGCGCTACCTGATGGGCGTGGGCACGCCCGAAGACCTGGTGGACGGCGTGGCGGCCGGCGTGGACATGTTCGATTGCGTGATGCCCACCCGCAATGCCCGCAACGGCCACTTGTTCACCCGCTTCGGTGACCTGCGCATCCGCAACGCCCGCTTCAAGGCCGACACCCAGCCCATCGATGCCAGTTGCCGCTGCGAGGCCTGCGCCAGCGGCATGAGCCGCGCCTACATGCACCACCTGGACCGTTGTGGCGAGATGCTGGGGCCGATGCTCAGCAGCATCCACAACCTGCATTTCTACTTGCAGCTGATGGCCGAGATGCGCAGCGCGCTCGACGGCGGCAGCTTTGCCGCCTGGCGCGCGCTGTTCCACACCGATCGGGCGCGCGGCGTGTAGCTGCCGCCGCCCGGACATCCCACCCCACAGCGCCGGCCAGCGGCCAGCGCCCCACCGGACACCCCAGCGCCCATGGCGACACCCACCCGACACCGGCGCAAGCCAGCGCCTCAGCCACGGCCCAGCAGCGTGGACGCCGACGCCGCCGCCACCGCCCAGGCGGTGCTGGCCTTGCTGCTGGCGCCGTTTGCGCCAGAGCATGCCGCAGCGCCGGCGGCCGAGCCCGCTGCAGCGGCCGTGGCCCCGCCACCGACCACCGGCCCTGCCCACAGCCGCATCACCTGCCTGGGCGGCAACCAGGCCCACATCGCCTGGCTGCCCGGCCAGGCCTGCCCGCCAGCGCTGCAGGCCGCTGCGCAACGCCACACCGACCAGCACGGCCACCTGCAACCCGACGACGACGCCGCGCTGCCACTGCTGCTGCGCCTGGCGCACGAAGCCGGCCATGCGCTGCTGGTGGACGACGCGGTGTGGGCCCTGCTGGCCGCCCACCGTGACGCCCGCCGCCGCCTGTCAGCGCTGCAGGCCGCCTACCCCGATGGCCCGGCCAGCGCCGCGCTGCAGCACTTGCTGCGCCTGCCGCTGCCGCTGTTCCAGGCCGAGGGCGCACTGTTTGCCGTGGTGGCCGGCCGCGCACTGGTTGCCGATGAGCGTGGCCTGGGCAAGGGCGTGCAGGCGATTGCCGCAGCGCAGCTGTGGCGGCGCCATTTCGGTGTGCAGCGGGTGCTGGTGCTGTGCGCGCCAGCGCAGCGTTTGGGCTGGCAGCGCGCCTGGCAACGCTTTGCCGGCAGCAACGCTGATGGCCCAGACCAGGGCCAGGCCCAGGACCAGGGCCAGGGCCTGGTGCAAGTCATCGATGGCGGCCACTTCCAGCGCCAGGCGCTGTGGCAGGTGGCGGCTGACATCCGCATCCTGGCGCCCGATGCGCTGCAGGCCGATGGCGCGCACCTGGCACATTGGGCGCCTGATCTGGTCATCGTTGACGAGCCCCAGCAGCTGGCCCTGCATGCCGATGACTGGGCCGCGCTGCAGGCGCCGCATGCGCTGGTGTTGTGCGGCGCGCCGCTGGCCGATGCGCCCGCGCTGATGCAGCGCCTGGTGGCCTGGCTGGACACCCAGCGCCTGGGCCCGCTGGCAGCACTGTGTGAGTTGCATGCAGCCAGCGACAGTGGCCGCACGTTGGCTGATGCCGATGTCGAGCGCCTGAGCACCAGCCTGTCGCGCCTGATGCT
Organism: Burkholderiaceae bacterium; assembly: GCA_031398015.1. Taxonomy (GTDB): domain Bacteria; phylum Pseudomonadota; class Gammaproteobacteria; order Burkholderiales; family Burkholderiaceae_C; genus Pseudaquabacterium. Next base: position 7,983 of record JANNMP010000203.1, on the reverse strand, counting down.
GCAGCGCCTGCGCAGCGATGTGGCCACGCAATTGCCGCCGCTGGTGTACAGCGAGCGTCTGCTGCCGCTGGCTGCCGGGCAGCGGGCTGTGCATGACCAGCATCTGGCATTGGCGCAGCGCCTGTTGGCAGCCTGGCAAGCCAGCGGCTGGTGCAGTGATGCCGACCAGTGGCGCCTGGCCCAGGCCCTGCGCGGCATGCAGCAGGCCTGCCACCGCGCCGACCCGGCAGACGCCGCCAGCGCGCTGGCCGAGGCCACCCTGCAGGCTGTGGCCGGTCAACTGGCCGACTGGGCCGGCTGCGGCGCAGCGCAGGTGGCCGTGTTGTGCCCCAGCCTGGCTGACCAGGCCCAGCTGGCCCAACGCCTGGGTGTCGCGGGCAGTAACGCGGGTTATGAAGCGGGCAATGAAGCGGGCAACGAAGCGGGCAAGGAAGCGGGCAGTGTCACCGGCATTGCCAACGCCGGCGTGCACCTGCTGGCCCCAGGCGCTGCGCTGCCGGCAGGTGTCGAGGCCGTGCTGCAGATCGGCGTGCCCTGGCGCCCCCGCCGCCAGCCGGTGGGGCCACGCGCTGACACACCCCCCGGGCAGCAGTGGCTGCACCTGGTGGCGCAAGACAGCATCGACAGCGGCCTGTTCAGCACCCTGGCCAGCCGCTTTGACGTGCCGCGCGGCCCGGCCGACGGCGCGCGTGATCACTTGTCGGGCGACCGCCTGCAGGCCTGGCTGGTGGCCGCGCAAGCAGCGGTCAACGCCATCTGAACCAGCACTGAGAACGGCGCGACGTGCTGAGCGCCCGCATTCACCAGAACTGCCACTGGCGCGAGGCCACCACCCACACGCCCAACGCGCCGTTGGTCACCGCATGCGCGGCCACCGCTGTCCACAGCCGGCCGGTGGCGCGGTACAGCAGCGCATAGGCCAGGCCGGCCACGATGGCGGCCAGCCACAGCGGGTGGGCCAGCATGAAGACGAAGGTCGACAGCAGCAGCGCCTTGCTGCCGACGCGCTGCGGGTCCACCACCTCGAACACCGGGCTCTGCAGCCAGCGCATCAGGAACGAGCGCCAGAACAGCTCTTCCATCACCGGCACCAGCAGCGTGGCGCCCAGCCAGCGCACCACGATCAGCGGCCAGTCGAGCCGGCCCTGAGCGTCCACCGGCACAAAGCTGGCGGTGGGCTCGCCGATCTGCATCCAAGGCGCGTCGAGGTGGATCCACACGACAAACACGGCCAGGCCCACCGCCACGGCCAGGCCGCACTGGCGCAGGTCAGGCAGGTTCTGGCGCGCCAGCTCGCCGTACTCACGCCACCAAAAGACCAGCATGCCGCCCACCAGCGCCAGGTTGGCGGCGTACAGCCAGCGTGGGTCAAAGCCCCAGCTGCCGTCAGCGGGCGCCACGCCCCGCAGCGCCAGCAAGGCCATGAAGGCCGCAAACGGCAACAGGCGCAACCAGGCGGCACGGGACAAGGGCATGGCGTGTTGGAACCGGCAAAAGTGTTCCAAACTGTACGTTTCGCAGCCCTGCCGGATGCCCCCCAGGCATGGGCTGGCAAGCGCGTGTGCCGTGTTGTTGCGCACGCTTTGGCTGTCGGCTGCCCTGCGCAGCCGCTGAATACGCAGCAGGCTCAGCGCAACAAGGCCACAAAGCGCTGCAGGTACTCGGGCACCAGCATGAACACATAGGCGCCCATCGCCAGGTTCAGCAGCGCGGTGGCCAAGAACACCTCGGGCACACTGAAGCCCGCGCCCAGCATCAACCCGGCGCCGAGTGCGCTGACGATCATGAACAGCGCGTTCAGGATGTTGTTGGCCGCGATGATGCGGGCGCGGTGGCTGGGCTGGCTGCGCAGCTGGATCAGCGCATACATCGGCACGCTGTACACGCCCACGCTGGCCGCAAGCAGGGCGAGATCGGCCACCACGCGCCAATGCGCCGGCTGGGCGATGAAGCCCGCCAGCCCCTGCAGCGGCACCACGGGCAATCCGCGTGCGGCGAAGTACAGATCGACACCAAACACCGTCATGCCGATGGCGCCAGCCGGCACCAGGCCGATCTCGACCTGTCGGCGCGACAGCCGCTCACACAGCAGCGCGCCCACGCCCACGCCCACCGAGAACACCACCAGCAGCAGCGACGCCACCCGCTCATCGCCATGCAGCACGGTCTTGGCAAAGGCCGGAAAGTTGGCCAGGAACACCGCGCCGAAGAACCACATCCAGCTGATGCCCAGCAGCGAGCGGAACACCACCGGGTCAGAGCGCGCCAGCACCAGGTTGCGCCAGGTCTCGGTGAACGGGTTCCAGTTGATGCGCAGCGCCGGATCGGTGGCCGGTGAATGCGGCACCCACTGCGCAGCCAGCCGCCCGGCCAGCGCCACGGCCAGGCAGGCGGCGGCCACCGCCATGGGCCCCGGCACGGGCGCACCCGCAGGCAGCGCCATCAACAGCCCACCGGCCAGGCTGCCCAGCAAGATGGCCACGAAGGTGCCCATCTCGACCATGCCGTTGCCGCCGGTCAACTCGTGCGCCCCCAGGTGCTGCGGCAGGTAGGCAAACTTCACCGGGCCGAACAGCGTGGAATGCAGGCCCATCAAGAACACGCAGGCCAGCAACAGGCCAGCGTTGGCGGTGGCAAAGCCCAGCGCGGCGGTGGCCATGATGGCGATTTCCAGCGTCTTGACCAGGCGCATCAGCGCCGATTTCTCCAGCTTGTCGGCCAACTGGCCGCTGGTGGCCGAGAACAGCACAAACGGCAGGATGAACAGCGCGCCGATCACCAGCCCGGCCAGGCTGGTGGGCAGCCAGGGCACCTGCAGCTGGTAGGTGACCAGCACGGTGAAGGCAAACTTGAACAGGTTGTCATTGCCCGCACCCAGAAACTGCACCCAGAAGAACGGGCCGAAGCGGCGTTGGCCCAGCAGGGCGAACTGGTTGGGGTGCGCTGGCGTGTGATGCGGCTTGTTGCTCACTGGCGGCTCGTCTGGGCTGGTTGGCCGACTGTAGTGGCCGCGTTGCAAACTCCATGACAACGGCCATGACAACCGCCACGACAACCGCCATGACAACTGACATGACAATCGGCCGTGTTTGCCGGCCGGCACGTCGGCCAACACCAAGGAGCGCGTGGATGGCCAAGTCGAGCATGTTGGCAGCGGTGGTGGCGGGCGTTGGCGACGCCGCCATCGTGTGGCGGCGCCTGCGTGGCGACACACAGACGCAGCAGGCGCTGGGTGCTGCGCCCAGCATCCCGCAAGGCCGGCCGCAAGGCGGCTTGCCCACGCTGAAGATGCCCACCGCCCAGGGCTGGGCAGCCGGGCAGACGCCGATTGCCGCGCCGGGCCTGGCCGTCAACGCCTTTGCCACCGGACTGAAGCACCCGCGCTGGCTGCAGGTGCTGCCCAACGGCGATGTGGCGGTGGCCGAGGCGCTGTTCGAGCCCGGGCCGGTGAAGACCTTGTTCGGCCATGCGATGGTGGCCACCATGCGCCGCGCCGCCGCCGTGGGGCCCAGCCCCAACCGCATCACCCTGCTGCGTGACGCCAACGGCGACGGCGTGGCCGAACAGCGCGAGCCACTGCTCGAAGGCCTGCGCCAGCCCTTTGGCATGGCGCTGGTGGGCGACACGTTCTACGTTGGCAACACCGATGGCGTGGTGGCCTACCCGTTCACGCCCGGCGCCACGCGCATCAGCGCGCCCGAGCGCCGGCTGTGCAGCTTCAAGACCAATGGCCACTGGACACGCAGCCTGCTGGCCAGCGCCGACGGCCGGCATCTGTATGTGGGCGTGGGCTCGCTCAGCAACATTGCCGAGCACGGCATGCACCTGGAGCAAGGCCGCGCCTGCATCGTCGAGCTGGACCTGGCCAGCGGCGGCCAGCGCACGTTTGCCAGCGGCTTGCGCAACCCGGTGGGCATGGCCTGGGAGCCAAGCACCGGCGCACTGTGGACGGTGGTGAACGAGCGCGACGGCCTGGGCGACGAAACCCCGCCCGACTACCTGACCCGCGTGCATGACGGCGGCTTCTACGGCTGGCCCTACAGCTACTGGGGCAGCACGGTGGACGACCGCGTGCCGCAAGACACAGCGGCGGCGGCCCTGGTGGCCAAGGCCATCAAGCCCGACTACGCACTGGGCGGCCACACCGCATCACTGGGCCTGTGCTGGATGCCGGCCGGCACCCTGCCCGGCTGGCCCGAGGGCATGGCCATCGGCCAACATGGCTCTTGGAACCGCAGCACGCTAAGCGGCTACAAGCTGGTGTTTGTGCCGTTTGCCAACGGCCGACCCAGCGGGCCGCCGCGCGACATCCTGAGCGGCTTCCTGGCGCCCGACGAGCGTGTGTCGTACGGCCGCCCGGTGGGTGTGGTGCTGGCGCCCGGCGGAGGGTTGCTGCTGGCCGACGACGTGGGGGATGTGGTCTGGCGGGTGGTGGGAGCGGGGTGACGGCAGGCCTGGGCCAGGCCGCTGGCTTCTTTGACTTACCATGTAAGCCACCTTAGACTCCGAAGCTTCTTCTGCGTCGGACGCACCATGTCGATGTTGCTGGTTTCTTCCAAGGGTCAGATCGTGCTGCCGGCAGCGTTGCGCCGAAAGCTGGGCATGGGCGCGGGCGCCCGGCTCGAAGTGGTCGAAGAGGCCGATGGACTGAAGCTGCGGGTCGTGCGGCCGGTGGCCACTGCTGATCTGGCCACGATGGCGGGCATGGTGAATGCGCCGGCGCGCGGCGTGCCACGCCGGCTGGAGGACTTTGATCCAGCTTCACTGCTGGCCCGGGTCAAACCAGGCCAGCCATGAAGGCGCTGGACACCAACGTTCTGGCGCGGTTCTTCATCGACGATGCAGACGACCCACAGGCCAGTCGACAGCGGCCTGCAGCAACCGCCGCCATGGCCGAGCGAGCATTTGTCTCTGTGACCGTGGTGCTGGAACTCGAATGGGTGATGCGTGGCTTCTACCAGTTGCCGCCGAAGGATGTGGCCGGCGTGCTGCGTGCGCTGGCCAGCATTGCGCACATCGCATTGGAAGACCGCGATGCGGTGCTGGCGGCCGTTGACGCATTCGACAGGGGTATGGACTTTGCGGATGCGCTTCACTTGGCGCGCAGTGCCCGAGCTTCGGGGTTTTGCAACGTTTGACAAGCGCCTTGCCAAACGCGCCAACAGCCTGGGGCTGACGCCGGCCGTGCAGTTGCTGGGCTGAAACCGTTCAAACGACAGCCTCACCCCGGCCCTGGCGCGGCCGGCAGGTCAGCACCACTGCCTGCTCACAGCCGGCGCTCGAGGTGGCGCAACGCCTGATGCCGTTGTCACAGCGCGGCCTGTGATGCGCAGACGAATTTGCCCGGCAGCAGACCACACAGTTTTCTGGAACACGAACAATGCGGGCGTCGGTTTCAACCATCAGTTTCCAACCAGCGTTTCGTGTCTCTGATGGATGAAACTGCGCGCCAGGCTGAACTGTCGCTTGTCGGGGATCTTCATCCACGCTCACCATTTCGTGCGGGCGACAACCGACACGGCCGACAACCTTCTGGGCGCACTGAAGTTTCAATCCACGCCCACCGTTCCTGGCGGGTGAAGGGCCGCCTGCGGGTGCCCTCGCGCGTCACCACTGTGAAGCCGGCCACCGCATCGTCGCCGATTGCCCGCAGTGCCAAGGCAAGCAGATCGCCCAACACCATCGGGTTCAGACGAAAGAAAACGATGGCCGGCGGTGGAGCCTTGCCTTTCTGGAAGGCAAGTTCGCCGAAATCAGCGCCGAAATCAGCGCCGAACGTCAGCAGCCAACGGTTGCCGCCGCGCGCAAGGTCGAGCACGGCGCGGTCGTTGATGCCTGCCGCCAGCGCCGCCACTGACTGCACGTCGTGCCCCGCAGCAACGAGTGCGTCAGCCACGGCATGCGGCATGCGGCATGCGGCATATTCTCGTCAAGCAGAATTCTTCGTGCCGCGCCGCTCACGCCTCGACCTTGCCTTCGGCCACCTTGGATTGAAGGATGAACGACTCGTCCTTCAAACAGTCACGCACAAAGGCGAACACGGCCTGCAGGTCTTCGGGCTTGAGGTGCGGGTAGTTGTCCAGAATCTTCGTCTCGGTCCAACCAGAGGCCAGCAGGTCCAACACAAACTCCACACCAATGCGCGTGCCGGCAATGCGTGGCTTGCCGAACAGCGTGTCGGAGTCGGTGACGATGTGGTCTTTCCAGTTCATGGGCGGCACCTTCAGGTCAGCTTGACGATATGCAATGGGGTCGATCAACTGGCGGTCGGCTGTCAATCATTGTGCGCGTGCGCGGTCACGTTGCCGCCGACCGAAAACTGACCCATCGGCCTCGAACTGCCCACGCTGCTGCTTGTGCCATGTCTCCGCCGCCACCCAGCGCGCCCGCTCGGCGCTGAAGCGCAGCGTGGCCCAATGCACAGCGCGCCCGGCAAAGATGCCGTAGCCCGCACCCAGCACGGCGTCCAGTTCGGTCTCGGCCACGTCCAGCGCGCTGCGCTCCAGCACCTGGGCGGTTTCGATGGCATCCACGGCAAAGCTGCGCAGGGCCTGGCGCCAGTGGCACCAAGCATCCAGGTACCAGTTGTCACGGTAGTGGATCAACCGCTGGGGCGACACCTCACGCAAGCGCACCAGGTTGCGGCCCCGACCGTGGCAGCCGATCTGCAGACGGCGGCGGCGCAACAGGGCTGCGCCCACAGCCTGGAAGTGCGGCACCTGCACCTGCCGAGCGCCCACCGTCTGCACGCGGATGCGGCGCACCACTTCGGCATGGCTGGGCGCACCGGTGCCCAGCAGCTTGCCCAACCTGGCCATCAGCGGCTGGATGTGCGGCCCCAGCAGGCCACCTGCGTCCAGGTTGGCCAGCAGGTGCTGCATGGTCAGCAGCGCGTGGATTTCCTCGGCACTCAGCCAGAGGCCGGGCAGCTCGTACTGGGTGCCGGCCTGTACCTGGGTGTGGTCAAGCCGGTAGCCACCTTGCGCCGCATCCCACACCACCGGGGCGTTCATCCGGTCGCGCAGATGGGCAATGTCGCGCTTGAGCGTGGCTGGTGAGATTTCCAGCTGCCGCAGCAACTGCTCGCGTGGCAGGCACTGGCCGGCATCGAGCCAGCGCTTCAAGCGGTACGGACGCTCGGTCTGCGACATGGCCCAGCCCTCCCGAAGCCGATTTCCATGCGGCCCATTGTGCGGGCGGGGGCCGACATCATCGGCAGTTGGTGGGGGCGGGGCGCACCAAACAAAAACGCCCCGGCAGGGCCGGGGCGTGGCGTGGTGTGAGCGCTGCTGCGGTCAGCGCGTCGCGTTGCCGTGGTGGTCGTCCTCCTCAACCAGTGGCATCTTGAAGTTGCCCTTGCCACGCTGGCCGTTGACAAGCGCGGTGTTCATCGCGAACTGCAGCACCGTGTAGGCGACCGCATCGCTGTTGACGTCAAGCGCGAAGTCGTTGTTGTTGGCGTAGGTGTCGCAGCGCAGGTGGTAGCAGGGGTCGTACTGCTGGCCTGCAGTGCCACCCCAGAGTGCCACCTCGGCGGCCGTTTTCACGCCTTCAGCGCCGGTGAACAGGCCGCCGGCCGGAATGCCATTGGCGATGAACGCGCCGTAGTCCGAGCGCCCGCTGAAGTCGGTGCCCTTGAACGGCAGGCCACGCATCTTGAAGAAGCCTTCGAACACCTTCTCGATCTGCGCCGAGCCACCGGGGCCGGGCCCAGCGCCGGTGGCGTCGGAATCGTCACCGTCGTAGATGAAGAACACATGGTTCGGCGAGCCGACCATGTCGAAGTTCAGGTACAGCGCGATCTTCGCCTTGTCGGCCGCGCTCAGGCCGGCGACATAGGCGTTCGAGCCGAGCAGCCCGGCTTCCTCTGCGCCCCACCAGGCGAAGCGCAGCTTGTTGCGCGGCTTGACCTTGGCCATCTGCAGCGCCGTCTCGAGGACCGCGGCGCTGCCCGAGCCGTTGTCGTTGATGCCGGGGCCGCGT
>JANNMP010000166.1:0-5724 GCA_031398015.1 Burkholderiaceae bacterium | reverse complement strand
AACTCCAGGATGTCAAAGCGCGGGCTGTCGGGCTGGGTGGGGCCCGGCGGCCCGGACGGTTGAGCCTGCACAGCACAGCACAGCAACAGTGCGGGCAATGCGCAGGCGAGCACAGCAAGGCAGGCGTTCATTCAGACGATTCAAATGCAAAGCCCCCCGGCTTGACCGACCGGGGGGTCGAACGCAAGGCAGGGCTCAGTTCGACGAGCTGCCGGCGCAGGTGCTGCCGGTCTTTGTGTAGCCGGTGGACAGATCGTTGTTGTTGACCAGGCCAACCGGGGCCGGCAGGGTGTTCAGCGCGCCGTTGACCACCGCCCAGAACGCATCACCGGTGGCATTGCCACCCATCGAGGTGGTCTCGAAGTAGAAGTCGTAGCTGCCGTTCTTCATGGTGTTGCTGTTGGTGATGCCGGCTGAGCCAGGGGTGGCGTTCTCACCGATGGCGACGCCGTTCACACGCAGCCATTTCCAGAACTGACCGGTCTGGTTGTTCTCACCCGACATCACGCCGATCACGTACAGCGCCTGCTTGTTCAGCTCGGCACGCACGTCGCTGGTGCCACCGGCCGCCATCACCCGAATCGCGCTGCGCAGTTCGTCTTTCAGACCACCGGCCTCGTCGTCGGTGGTGGGCTCGGGCACGATCGACAGCGCGGCCTTGGAGCACGGCAGGCCGAGGAAGTAGTTTTGCGCCGATGCCTGCGTGCCCGAGGTGTCAACGCGGCGGGCGTAGCGCAACTCGGTGCCGTCCAGCGCCGACCCGGCCAGGAAGCCGACACCGCGCACGTACGCGCTGTTGAACGGGTTGTCGGCCATGATGGTGGCCATCTGGGCTTTGCCGATGGTGGGGATGCAGTAGCTCAGGTTGGTGTCCCCCTGGTTGCAGCTGGCCGGCAACACACCGCTGGCCTTTTGCTCGGCGAACATCGCGTTGTAGAGCAGGTTCGATGCCGCCACGCCGAACACCTGGGCGATGCCCACGTTGGCAGTCGTGAACAAGGTGTTGGCACCGATGGTGGCGCTGGGGAAGGCCGACGGCTCGACGTCGTTGGCGCCGCCAACGATGACAGCGCCAGCCGGCGCAGCGATGTTGGTTCCGGTCTCCGGATCGCGGAAGGTGAATGCCGGATTCAGAGCGGGATTCAAAATCTGCACATTGCCGAACGAACCGTTGGCCACGTTGACGCGGAACTCTGCATACGGCAGGCCGGCAAAGTTGCGGAAGTCGGCATCAGGCTTGCCGCCGTAGCTTGTCGGGCCCACGCTGCCGCCGGTCACTGCGCCGTTGGCGCAAACCACCGTGGTGAAGTTGCCCGACGCAAAGGTCGTGGGCACATTGGGCGCAACGCACAGGCTGCGAATCGCCAGCGTCAGGTTGCCTTGGATGGCTGAGGCGCCAGCGCTCAGCGCGATGCGGCTGGTCGCAGGTGCGGCGAAGGCGGCCGAACCGCAGGCCAACGCGGCCACCGCGAGCATGATTTGGGAAGCTTGCATGTCGATCTCCGAAATGTGAGGACGCAACAACACCGCCGATGCCCTGCAAGGCACCGGTTGCACAGCGCATACGCGCTGTGTGGGCAGAACGAGATGGGGAGGTTGTCAGCCCTGGCGGCGCTTGGCCAAGAAGGCCAAGCCAGCCAGGCCGGCCAGCATCAGCGCGTAGGTGCCAGGCTCTGGCACGGGGGCCAGCACCAGCGAATCGCTGGCGATGTCGAAGCTGAAGGTGAAGGGCTCGGCATTGAGCACGTCGGTGGCCGAGGCCATGCGGCCGAGCTGGAACACCGACGGATTGGCCACCACCTGCTGCTGGTACTGGAAGGTGGACGACACGCCGTTGGCGATCAGGTAGTTCCAGCTCAGTGCCGCGCCGCCGAAGGTGCCGCCCATCGCGCCGACGCCGGTCACCACGTCGCCGCCGGTGGTGACGCCGGCGCCGTTGTTGGCGGTGGAGATGGTGCCCAGCAGCTTGGACGCCGCATAGAAGTTCAGCGCATTGCCCAGCGCCGTGCCGGTGGGCGTGCTGGTGCTGGCCGCCGTCATCTGCGCCACGGTGACATTGCCGGTGGCCATGACGCCCCGGCCCTGGATGGTATTGGTGCCAGAGACGTTGCCGCTGATGCTGTCACCGGCAATCACCGCCCAGCGGTAGTCACCGCCCTGCTGGGTGGTCTTGAAGGTGTTGTAAGCGGCTGTCCAGTCGTTGCCGTTGATGTTCGCGCCGTTGACCGTGTTGGTGGCGAAGTTCCAGCTCACGCTGCTGCCGTTCTGCACCAGCGGTGCGGTCTGCAGCATGTCGGCCATGTTCAGGCCCAGATCGACCACCAGCTGGATCTGGTCGGTGTTGTCGGTGGCCACGAACACCAGCGAGCTGTTGCCGAAGTTTTCTGCATTGACGTTGCTCAGCGCGGCCATTGCCCCGCTGGAGACCACTGCCGCCGCTGTGGCAACCGCCAAAGTCTTGAATATCACGCGCATGCTTTCACTCCTGGGTGTGTCGATCAGATTGATCCCGGCCTGATCCAAGCCGCTGCATCACTGTAGAAATCACGTGTGTCAGCCATGCCTTCATGTCAGCCGTGCTGGCGTGGTCCGAAAGGCACCCAAGGCCCCAAACCCGCCGTCCAACGACGAGTCTGGTTGGGCTGGATGACAGTTCCACAACGTCTACCCTGAGCTGCATGGTCCGTTTGGTTCATGCGCAGGTTCAGCGCCGGCCGGCCATGGGCAGATCGGCTCCCCCCGGAATGAGCAGGTCCATCGCGGCGGCCTGGTTGGCCGCGCCGGCCACGTCCAGTGCGCTTTCACGCTGGCTGTTCAACACATCGATCGGCACGCCGGCATGCAGCAGCTCAGTGAGCACACCCAGCTGCCCTGTCAGCGCCGCCAGGTGCATGGCAGTCTGGCCAGTGGCGCCCCAGCGCAGGGCATCGGCGCCGGCACGCAGCAGCAGGCGCACCGTGCTGCGGTGGCCGAAGAACGCGGCTGCGCCCAGCGGCGTGAAGCCATCTTCGCCCCGCCATTCGATGTTGGCGCCAGCCTGCAGTTGGCGGCGCACTTGTGCGTCCTGCCCGCTGCGCGCGGCATTTGCCAGCGCCAGGTCCACCGGCCTGGGCAGCGGGCTGTGCAGCCGGTCTGGCGGGCGCAGGGCCAGGGCCCAGTCCAGCGCCAGCACCGGGCTGCCACGGGGCGCGGCAGGCGCGGCCGGGCTCACCTGCTGCAGCGCACGGTCAGGATCATCGGCGCGGGCCGGCGCTGCTGGCAACAACATGGCAACCGCCAACAGCAGCCCGGCAGCTTGCCGATGATCAGGGCGCACGCGCCGGCTCCGCCACGGGTGTTGCCGAGGCTGGCGCCAGCGCCTGGGCATCGAGCTTGTCGCGGTAGCCTTGCAGCAGGTTCTCCAGCGCCACGCGCCGCAGTTGCAGAAAGGGCTCGTCACGCGCCAGCACCTGCAGCACGGTCAGGTCAGCATGGCGCTGCAGAAGCTCGCCGCCCAGCGCATGCAGCGCGGCATTGCTGGCCGCACAGGTTTGCAGGCCCTGGGCCTGGCTGCTGTGGCGGGCCTGCAGGGCGCTGAAATCGGCATCACGCATGGCCAGGCGCTGGCGTTGCTGGTCCAGCGCCTGCTGCAGCTGGGCGGTGCTGCGGCCGGCGGCGTCCAGGTCGGTGCGGCTGCGCGCCAGTGCGGTGTCGGCTGCGTCCCGCAGCAGGCGTTGCGCAGCCAGTGCACGCTGGGCCGCGTCGGCCTCGCGCGCCTGGGCGCTGCTGCCGGCTCGCACGCGGCGCAGCTCGGCCTGGGCGGCGGCCAGTTGCTGCTGCAGGGCGCCGGCCTCGGCCTGTGCCGCCAAGGTGGCCTGCTGCTGCACCGCTTGGGCCTGCTGCAACTGCTGCGCCTGCAGGCGCAACCGGCGCAGCTGCTCTTGCTCGCGGCTGGGCGCCTGCTGCGCCTGGGCCGCACCGGCCAGCAAGCACAGCAGCAGCGCGGCGGCCGGGCGCCAGTGATCAGAAGCGCACATGCATGTCCAGCTGCAGGCTGTCGAGCGAGAAGCGGTCACGCGGGCGTTGGCCGGGCTGCACCGTGGGCGACGAGATGCTGCTGCCCGACAGCCAGCGCAGGCCCAGGCTGGTGTCGCGTGCCAGGCCGTAGACCAGGCCCAGGCTGGTGCCGCGCAGATTGGTGCCACCGCCGCCCAGGTCACTGTCGACAAAGGCGTCGGGCACGGCGTCGCTGCCCAGCCAGCGGTAGCCCAGGCTCAGCTGCCAGTCACCCCGGTTGCGCACCTCGGCTGCGCCCACCGTGCCGCGCAGGCCCATGCCGAACACCCGGGCGTCGTCAAGGAACACACCCTTGCCGTCGCCAATGGCCTGGCGCTGGAACGCGGTGTTGCGCACCAGCTCGGCCGACAGACCCACGAACACCGGCGCGAAGTGCGAGAACTGCGCTGCCACCGTGGCAGCCACTGGCCTGAAGCGTGCCGCCAGGCCCCACATCAGGTCATCAGCTGCAAAGCCCGCAGCGGCGATTTCCAGCGGGTTGTTGGTCAGGAACAAGCTGTTGCCACGCTGGCGCAAACCGGCCTCGTATTCAAACTGACCGTAGCTGCGGCCGGGGCCATTCAGCGCGTCGTAGTCACCATCGATCTGGCCCTCGAAGTTCTTGAAGTCATAGGCTGCCAGGCCGAACTTCAAGCGCAGCTGCGGGCTCCAGTCCCACTGAGCGCCCACCTGCGCGCCGACGATGCTGCGGCTGCGGCGCGGCGGCTGGCGGTCACGCACCGGAAACCAGCCCAGCGTGGCATAGGGGCGGAATGTGGCGTTCGAAGCGGCGGGCCATTGCCAGGCGGCGCTGATGCCGTCGAAGCTCAAGTTGTCGCTCCACACCAGGTCGGTGCTGAACCAGGGGTTGGCCATGCGGCCGGCCAGCAGGCTCACACCATCCATCGGCTCGAGCTTGATGAACGCGCGGTCGAGCAGAAACTGGTAGCGGTTGAAGTTCTGGCCCAAGGTCTGGTTGGTCGACACCCGGTCACTGGCGCTGCCGGTGGACAGGCGCAGGCCGGCAATGACGCCGTCGCTGACCTTGGCGGTGACGCCCAGGCGCGCGCGCAGGCGCAGGCGCTGGCGGTCGTCCTGGCTGTTGGCCAGCGGCAGGTTGCTGCTGTCGCCAGCGGCCAAGTCGGGCACACGGGTGACGCCGCGCGCGGCGGCGAGCAGCAGGTCGAATGGGGCCGGGTTGTCGGCGCCGTACTTGTCGGCCTGGCCACGCACGCGCAAATCGCCATCGATCGCGATGCGGTCGGTCCACTCGGCCGTGGCATTGGGCACGCCCCAGCGCTCGGCCTTGGCACGGGCCAGCACCTCTTCGCGCACTTCATTGCGGATCTGGTCACGCACCACCTGCGGCACATAGGGCACACGCACGACTGGGGCGGCGACTGCGGGGGCGGCCACCGCCGCAGCGGTGGCCGCCTGGCCACGCGCACGCGCCTCAGCCAGCAAGGCATCGGCCTTGTCGCGCGGCAGGCTGCCGGATTGAACCAGCAGCTCGATCAAGGCCAGCGTGGTCTGGCGCAGCGACTCCAGCGACTCACGCTCGGCCGCCGGCGCCTGGCCCCAGGCCAAGGCCGGCAGCAGTGCAGTGGCCAGGCCCGCCCACCAAAGCCGCCTCATCCCAGCATCCGGTTGCTGACCAAGAGCCGCAGCGGCTGCGGCAGCCGGGCCGGC
>JANNMP010000037.1:0-2745 GCA_031398015.1 Burkholderiaceae bacterium | reverse complement strand
GTCGCGACAAGAAAGTTACCGCCTGCCGGGGCGCGACCCGGCGGGGTGCCGCGAGGCGGCGAAGCCTCAAGCGCCAAGCCACAGGACACAGGACGCAGGCCAAAGGCCAAAGGCCAAGGTGCAAAGGCCGAAGGCCAAGGGCCAAAGTGCCTACAGCCATCAGCCAACAACCCAGCCGAATTGCAGCGCGCTCAGCCCTACACCGCCACCGTGTCAATCTCCCCCATTGCATGCGCCAGCCACATCTTCAGCCGCTGCCGCTCCATCAGCCCCAACCCAGGGCCGCCCTTGTCGGTGTTGTTGCGCGCCGCCCAGAAGCTGGCGTTGGCGGCGTCGATCTTCTGCACCACCGCGTCATGCAGGTGCTTGAACGTGATCACCTGCGCGCCCAGGGCCACGGCGCGGGCCTGTTCGCCACTCTTGTCGAGCTGGCTGAAATCATCACCACGCAGCTGGTTGCGCACCAGCACATAGCGCAGCCGGGCGCCAAACTGGTCGAGCAGACGCGCCAGCAAGTCAACCGAGTCGCGGCCGGCGTCCATCACATGCCAGTAGTAGATGGCCATGCCGTTCAACTCGGCCAGGTCGAGCACGCCGGATTCGTCCATCCACTTGACCAGCGGCGCATGGGTCTGCGCTGCAAGATCAACCAGCACGCGGCGGCCGGGCTCACTGGCGGCGGCCTCGACGATGGCGTCCAGCGCCTCGTAGCGGTCAGCCAGCACCGGTGATGCGTAGCCGGCGTAATAGCGCAGCAGCGCGCCGTGCGAGCGGTCGGTGTCATAACCCACAAACGGCATGGCATGGTCAATGAAATACTGCGCCAGCAGGCGCGCTACCATCGACTTGCCGACCCCACCCTTTTCACCACCGATCAGGTGGATTTTCGACTGGGTCAGGGTTTCAAGCATCGGGGGTTGGGTCATCGGCGGTGTCCTCGCGCGCCATGGCGCATCTGTTGAAGCTGCATTGTCAGCCGGCCGTGTTGCCACCGGCCGGGCTGCCACCGACCGGGCTGCCAATGTCCGGCTTGGCATAACGCGCCAGCAGCGCGTGCCGGCGGCGGGGGCAGAGGTTGACTTTCGACAAGTCACCCCGCACCTGCGGCAGCGCCAGCAGGCGCTTGTCCATCATGGCAAACCACAGCGGCGGGATCCACGCCACCAGGAACATGCCGAAGTAGCCGCTGGGCAGCTGTGGCAAATCCTCGAAGTGGCGCAGGCACTGGTAGCGGCGCAGCGGGTGGGCATGGTGGTCGCTGTGGCGCTGCAGGTGGAAGGTGGCCAGGTTGGTCACCAGGTGGTTGGTGTTCCAGCTGTGGTGCGGCTGCGGCGCCTCATAACCGGTGCCGCCGGCATGCACACCAGCGCCGCTGCTGCGCTGGCGCAGCAGGCCGTAATGCTCCACGTAGTTGGCCGATGTCAGCTGCCACCAGGCCACCATGTTGTGCACGGCCAGAAACGGCAGCATCAGCCAGCCAAAGGCCCACACCAGGCCGCCTTGCAGCACGGCCGTGATGGCGTAGCTTTGCAGCATGCCGTTGTGCGGGCTGAAGGCACTGCGACCCTGCTTGTGCAGGCGTTCACGTTCAAGCTGCCAGGCGCGGTGGATGCCGCCTGGCAGCTCACGCAGTGCAAAGCGGTAGATGCTCTCGCCCATGCGGGCGCTGGCATGGTCTTCAGGCGTGGCCACCCAGCGGTGGTGGCCGCGGCCGTGTTCCACGGTGAAGTGGCCATAGGCCGGCACGGCCAGCACCAGCCGCGCCAGCCATTGTTCGACCGGGTTCTGTTTGTGGCCCAGCTCATGCGCGGTGTTCAGGCCCAGGCCGGCTGCCGTGCCGGAGATGAAGGCCAGCATCAGCACGGCCCACCAGGGCAGGTCTTGCGTGCCCACCCACCAGGCCAGCGCGATCAGCGCCACAAAGTGCAGCGGCACCGTGGCCCAGGTCAGCCAGCGGTAATAGCGGTCGGCATCCAGTGCCGGCACCAGCGCCTCGGGCGGGTTGTTGGTGTCTTCGCCGATCAGCGCATCCAGCAACGGCATCACGCTGTAGCTCAGCAGCAGTGGCAGGGCCAGCGCGATGGCCTGGCCCGTGGCGTGGTGGGCCCACAGGCCCAGCAATGGCACCAGCGGGTAGACGACAGACAGCGACCAGGCCCAGCGCTTGCGGTCGCGCCAGGCTGGGTTCGGCGGCGGGATGGATGCGGTGTGGGCAGTGCGGGCCATGGCCGCCATTGTGCGCAAGCCACGGCCATGCGGCGCGCCGGGGCGGCTGGTGTCAGTGCTGGATGCCTGTGCTGGATGTCTGTGCTGGATGCCTGAGCGGGGGGTCAGCGCGCCTGCGCAAAATCACGCAGCCCTTCGGGCGAATCGCCGCCAGCCTGGCCACTGCCAGGCCCGCGTGCGCGGCCACCTTTTTCAGCCCAGGTGCGGGTCCAGCGGATCTGCACCAGCCGCAGCATCACCAGCATGCCCACCGCCAGCACCGCAAACGCGACAAAGCCCCACAGGTAGGTGTCGAAATGCTGCTTGCTCTGGCCCATGGCGTTGGGCAGGAAGCCACCGCCCAGCGCGCCCACCTCGCCGATCATCGACCCCGCCACAGCGGTGGTGACCGGCCAGCGCAGCGGCACCAGCTGGAACAGCGCGCCGTTGCCCGCCCCCAGTGCGGCAAAACACAGCATGAACAGCAGCGTGGTGGCCACCAGCGAGCCGCCCGCCATGCCACACATCACCAGCGTGACG
>JANNMP010000009.1:0-1745 GCA_031398015.1 Burkholderiaceae bacterium | reverse complement strand
CGGCCTGGGCTACTCGGCGTACATCGAGGCCTGCGGCATCGCGCCCTCGTCGGTCGCCGGGGCACTCGGCGCCCGGGCCGGCCTGTTCGAAGCCGGCGAGGTGCGGGTGCACCCCACCGGCAAGGTGACCGTCTTCACCGGCAGCCACAGCCATGGCCAGGGCCACGAGACCACCTTCGCCCAGGTGGTGGCCGACAAGCTGGGCATCCCGATGGAAGACATCAGCATCGAGCATGGCGACACCGGCAAGGTGCTGTTCGGCATGGGCACCTACGGCAGCCGCTCGCTGGCCGTGGGTGGCACGGCCATCGTCAAGGCGATCGACAAGATCGTGGCCAAGGGCAAGAAGATTGCCGCCCACCTGCTGGAAGCCGCCGACACCGACATCGTGTTCGAGAACGGTGAATTCAAGGTCGCCGGCACCGACAAGAAAGTGCCGTTTGCCGCCGTCAGCCTCACCGCCTACGTGCCGCACAACTTCCCGCATGACAAGCTGGAGCCGGGCCTCAACGAAAACGCCTTCTACGACCCCAGCAACTTCACCTACCCCGCCGGCACCTACATCTGCGAGGTGGAAGTCGACCCCGCCACCGGCCATGTGCGCATCGATCGCATGACGGCCTGTGACGACTTCGGCAACGTCATCAACCCGATGATCGTCGAAGGCCAGGTGCACGGCGGCCTGGCCCAGGGCATCGGCCAGGCGCTGCTGGAGCAGGGCGTGTACGACCCCGACACCGGCCAGCTGCTGACCGGCAGCTACATGGACTACGCCATGCCGCGCGCCGATGACCTGCCCAGCTTCACTGTCGAAACCGCCAAGGGCACACCCTGCACCCACAACCCGCTGGGCGTGAAGGGCTGCGGCGAGGCTGGCGCCATCGGCTCGCCGCCGGCGGTGATCAACGCCATCTGCCATGCGCTGGGCGTGAAGGATGTGGCCATGCCGGCCACGCCCTACACTGTTTGGAAGGCGGTTCAGGCCGCTGGCCACTGACCCACTGACGACCCACTGACTTGCAAAAAGAGAGCACACCACCATGCAAGCATTCGCCTACTCCAACCCCGCGTCATTGGCTGACGCCGCCCGTGCCGGCGCTGCCGACGGCGCCAAGTTCATCGCCGGTGGCCAGACGCTGCTGGCGTCGATGAAGCTGGGCCTGTCCGCACCCGAGGCGCTGGTCGACCTGGCCGCCATCGCTGACCTGAAGGGCATCAGCGTCTCGGGCGGCACGGTCAAGATCGGCGCCATGACCACCCATGCCGCCGTGGCCGCCAGCGCCGAGGTGCAGCAGGCCATCCCTGCGCTGGCCGATTTGGCCGGCAAGATCGGCGACCGCCAGGTGCGCAACCGCGGCACCATCGGCGGCAGCCTGGCCAACAACGACCCCGCTGCCTGCTACCCGGCGGCGGTGCTGGGGCTGGGCGCCACGGTGCACACCCAATCCGCGACAGGCAGCCGCAGCATTGCGGCCGATGCCTTCTTCACCGGCATGTTCTCCACCGCGCTGAATGAAGGCGAGGTGATCACCGCCGTCAGCTTTCCGGTGCCCGACAAGGCCGGCTGGCAGAAATTCAAGCAGCCGGCGTCGCGTTTCTCGATCGTCGGCGTGTTCGTCAGCAAGGGCCCGCAGGGCGTGCGCGTGGCGGTCACCGGCGCCGGCGCGAACGGCGTGTTCCGCGTGCCGAGCCTGGAAGCCAAGCTCGCCGCGAACTGGAGCGCTGCGGCACTCGCCGGTGAAACC
>JANNMP010000006.1:0-1729 GCA_031398015.1 Burkholderiaceae bacterium | reverse complement strand
CGCATGAGCTGGCCAGCATCTTTGCGGTGGCCGACCGCGCGCTTTACCTCGACGACCAGACCATGACCCAAACCGCGCTGGGCCCGCCCGGGCAATTGCTGCAAGACGGCCCGCTGGCAGTGCAGGCGTTTTTGCAGCGTGGGCCCGCAGGATGAATGCGGCGGCGCTTCGGGTGGGTGCGCTGGCCCTGGGCGGCACGCTGCTGCTGGCGCTGGTCATCGCGGCTGTCGGCGGCCAGTGGTTTGCCGCCAGTGAGCGTGCGGTGATGCGCTTCGAGCGCTCGGTCTACGGCCTCAACGTGGGCGCGCCGGTGGTGCTGCGTGGCGTGCGCGTGGGCACGGTGCGCGCGGTGGGCCTGGCACCGGCGGGGCCCAACGGCCTGGCGATGCCGGTCACCGCCGAATTTGACCGCGCGATGCTGCTGGACGTGCTGGGCCCCGCCGCGCCGGCCGCTGGTGCCGCGCTGCCGGTGCTGGTCTCGCGTGGGCTGGTGGCGCGGCTGGCCACCCAGAGCCTGCTCACCGGCCTGCTCTACGTCCACCTGGACATCGACGCCGACCGTGCTGCCACGGCAGCGCGGCCCGCGCCTGGCGTGGCGGTGGCCGGCAGCCTGGCCAGCATCCCCACCGAGGCCACCCGGCTGCAAACCCTGCAATCGCAGCTGGAAGGGCTGGACCTGGCGCAGATCGGCCAGGACCTGGCGGCGGTGGCCGGCTCGGCGCGCCAGTTGCTGGGCAGCCCGGATGCGGCAGCGCTGCTGCAGCGCAGTGCCGCCGCCGCACAGCAGGTTCAGACCCTGGCCGAGGCGATGCAGCAAACGCTGCCACCGCTGCTGCGCAGCGCTGAAACCACCCTGGCCGATGCCCGCCGCAGCCTGGCCTTGCTGGCGCCGCTGGCTGGTCAGCTCGGTGTGGTGTCTGGCCAGGCCGGCGTGGCCGCAGCGCAAGTGGGCCAGGCCGCCCAGCAAGTGGGGGCCGCCGCGTCGCAGGCCCAGGCGCTGGCCGGCGCGGCCACGCCGGTGCTGGCCGATGTGCGCCAGATGGCGGGCCAGCTCGGCCAGGCCGCCGGCGTGCTGCGTGCGGCGGCGGCCGAAGACTCCGCCTTGCGCCAGAACGCCGACCGCGCGCTGCAGGACGTGGCCCGCGCCGCCCGCTCACTGCGCGAGTTGGGTGACCTGCTCGAACGCCACCCCGACGCGCTGCTGCGTGGCCGGGCGTTGGTGCCCTGACACCGCAGCTGACCACCTGGACCCCTGCAGATGCCGTTGACCTTGCCCATGCCGCGCCGCCGCCTGCTGCTGGCCCTGCCGATGTTGCTGGCAGCCTGCGCCAGCCCGCTGCCGCCCGTCACCTGGGTGCGCCTGCCCATGCTGGCGCCCGGCGCCGCCGCCGCGCCCAACCGCGTGCCAGCCGCCAGCCCCTGGCAGCTGATGGCCCCGGTGCAACTGCCCGGCCACCTGGACCGCGACGCATTGCTGCTGCCCAGCGGCGCGGCCGGCTTGCAGCCGCTGGCCGGCGTGCGCTGGGCCGAGCCGCTGCGTGATGCCGTGCCGCGCTTGTTGCGCCATGACCTGGGCCTGGCCCTGGGCGCGCCGCTGTGGGCCGCGCCGCTGCCGCCGGGCGTGCTGCCACGCTGGTTGTTGCGCATCGAGCTGGGTGCCTTCGATGTGGCCCCAGGTGGCCGTGCGGTGCTGCTGCTGGCACGCTGGAGCCTGGCCGATGCGGCGGGC
>JANNMP010000759.1:0-2275 GCA_031398015.1 Burkholderiaceae bacterium | reverse complement strand
CGGAAAGTCGATGTTCGGAAACTGGTCGACCTTCAACCGCTGGTACGAAAACAGCCCCAGCACCACGAAGGCGAGCATCACCATCACGGCCATGACCGGGTTGGCGATGGAGACGCGGGTGAACCACATGGGCGGCGTGCGGCGTGCGGCGCGGCTCAGCGCGCCGCGCTGGCGGCGGCGGCCGATGTGGCTGCGGTTGCGGTTGCGGTCGCGGTCGCGCTTGCGGTTGCGGGGGCCTGGGCCGGCAGCTTCAGCCGCACGCCGTCGGCCACCAGGCCGGCGCTGGCGGCCAGCACCTGGTCGCCCGGGGCCAGGCCGCTCAGAACCTCCACCCAGTCGCCGCTGTCGGGCCCCTGCGTCGGGCGGCCGCGTTGGCCCAGCGTCAGCACCCGGCGCTGGGCGCGGCCGTCATGCAGGCGGATGGCGTAGGGCTGGGCCTGGTCCAGCCGCACGGCGGACAGTGGAATCGCCAGCGCAGCGGCCTGGCCCAGCTCGACCGTGCCACGCGCAAACATGCCGTGGCGCAGCGCCGGGTGTGGCGCCACCGCCAGGTAAGCGGCCACGGTGCGCGCACCGGCGCTGGCGCTGGGGTTGATGCGCACCACGCGGGCCGGCACGGCGTCGGTGCTGCCGTCGGGCTGCAGGCTGGCGGCAGCGCCCACGCGCAGCAACGCCAGGTCTTGCGGCGCGATGGCGGCTTCCAGCTCCAGCCGCGACAGATCGACGATCTCGACGATGCGTGCGTCCAGCGCCACCCGCTCACCGGGCTGGGCCAGGCGCTGGGCCACCAGGCCACTGATCGGCGCGGTCAGCGTGGCGTCGGCCCGGCTCTTGCGCGCCAATTGCACGGCGGCCAGCGCGGCCTGCAGCGTGGCCTGGGCGCCGGCCTCGCTGCTGATGGCCAGCTCCAGCGCAGTGGGCGAGATGAAGCCCTGGGCCACCAGCGCCTTGCTGTTGGCCAGCGTGCGCTGGGCAATGTCGGCCTGGGCGCGGGCCGCAGCGGCTTGCTGCTCAGCCTGGCGCAAGCGCCAGTCGAATTCAGTCGTGTCGAACTGGCCGATGACCTGGCCGGCACGCACCGCGTTGCCTTCACGCACGGTCAGGGTCTTCAGCTCGGCCGCCACCCGGGCCTTGACGAAGGCCGTGTTGACGGCCTTCAGGCTGCCCGAGACCTCCAGCCGGCGGCTCAGCGTGCTGCGCTGCACCGGCAGCAGGTCCAGCGCGGCCAGTTCCAGCTGCGGTGTTGGCGCGCTCGCGGCAGCGTTGGCCGCCTCTGCCGCAACTGCACTGCGCTTGGCCAGCAGCCGCTGGGCCAGCAGCACCACGGCGGCCACCACCAGCAGGGCGACCAGCCAGCGCAACCAATGTCTTGTCTTGGGCAATTCAGGCATTTGGCAGTGTCCGCTCAGATGGGGGCTTGGGCCGGCGCACGCAGGCTCAGGCCATCAAGCACCAGGTGCACATGCTGGGCGATGAAGCTGGGGCCATCCAGGTGCCAGTCAGCGGGTGTGCAGGCGCCCAGTGAATGGCGGTGCAGGCAGACCATCACCAGCGGCAGCAGCAGCGAATGCACCGCATGGTCGACATTGACCGCGCGGAACTCACCCTGGGCGATGCCACGCTGCACGATGCCGCCCAGCAGTGCATGGGCGCGCTCGACCACCTCGCGGTGGTAGAAGCCGGCGATCTCGGGGAAGTTGCGCACCTCGGTGATCACCAGCTTGAACACACCCGCAGCCGGGCTGTCATAGAGCTGGGTCCACCAGTCGATCAACATGCCGCGCAGCAGCGCGGTGGCGCTGCCGGTGTGTACAGCGGCCTCGGCCGCGCCTGAGGCGATGCGCTCGGACAAGTGGTGCGCAATCACCGCTTTCAGCAACTCTTGCTTGCTGGGAAAGTACAAGTACAGCGTGCCCTTGGACACGCCGGCCGCAGCGGCCACTTCTTCGGCCCGGGTGGCGGCAAAGCCCTTTTGCACGAACAGCGCCAGCGCAGCGTCCAACAGCTCTTGCGGGCGGGCCTCCTTGCGGCGGCGGTGGGCTGGCGCTGTGGCTGGCGTGGCGAGATTCACTGGCATTTAATGACTGGCTGGTCAGTAATGTAGCGGTCGGCTGCTGACAGGGCAAGCCGGACACGCGGCCGGACACGCAGCCCCACAACGCTGGCGCCCGGCCGGCCAGGGCCGCGCAGATAACATGCGCGGTTTTGCCAGGGGGAAGCGGCGTGGATCCAGTGCTGTTGCTGAAGGCGGCGGTGATGGGCGTGGTCGAGGGGC
>JANNMP010000740.1:0-3391 GCA_031398015.1 Burkholderiaceae bacterium | reverse complement strand
ACACTTCCGTCACTGCCGTCCCGCAACTGTGATTATCCACCGCGCTCGCCCCTCTGCCCACCACTTTGGGGGTGGCGTGCGTTCCGCGTCGAAGCCCACAGGGTCTGCATGCCGCCCCGCCCCAGCCACCATCTGCATCTGCCTGATCGACGATCAGGCAGCGCGGCACAGCCCCGGCCATCAGCCGGCGTGGCAGTGCCGGCCGGTGGGTTGGGGCACACGGTGCCGCCCACCCTCACCGCTTTGCCGCACGCGGCCCCGCTGCAACCCTGACCCAGGTCTGGTCACCGCAGCCCAGGGCGATTCCTTCTCCGGCCGTTACCCGCATCTCGTGCATCGGAACAGGTCGCCTGCCCTGAC
Organism: Burkholderiaceae bacterium; assembly: GCA_031398015.1. Classification (GTDB taxonomy): domain Bacteria; phylum Pseudomonadota; class Gammaproteobacteria; order Burkholderiales; family Burkholderiaceae_C; genus Pseudaquabacterium. The sequence continues at coordinate 3,031 of JANNMP010000740.1, read as the reverse complement.
TTCTTGAAGTCGGGCCGGTGATCGGACAGCGCGCGCCCGCCCCAACGGGCGCGCGGGACTGGAGTGCACATGAAACGCATGCTGATCAATGCCACGCAGCCGGAAGAGCGCCGCCTGGCCATCGTCGACGGCCAGAAGCTGCTCGACTTTGAAACCGAAATCGAAGGGCGCGAGCAGCGCAAAGGCAACATCTACAAGGCCGTGGTGACCCGGGTGGAGCCGTCACTGGAGGCCTGCTTCGTGGAGTACGGCGAAGATCGCCATGGTTTCCTGCCGTTCAAGGAGATTTCAAAGCAGTACTTCCGCGAAGGTGTGGAGGCCAAGAACGCCACCATCAAAGAGGCCATCCGCGAAGGCCAAGAGCTGCTGGTGCAGGTCGAGAAAGAAGAGCGGGGCAACAAGGGCGCGGCACTGACCACCTTCGTCAGCCTGGCCGGCCGCTACCTGGTGCTGATGCCCAACAACCCGCGTGGCGGTGGTGTGTCGCGGCGCATCGAGGGTGAAGACCGCGAAGAGCTGAAAGAAAACCTCGACCAGCTCGAATACCCCAAGGGCATGAGCCTGATCGCCCGCACGGCCGGCATCGGCCGCACGGCGCCCGAGCTGCAATGGGACCTGAACTACATGCTCAAGCTGTGGAGCGCGATCGACGGCGCTTCGAAGGCGGGCAAGGGCGCGTTCTTGATCTACCAGGAGTCGAGCCTGGTGATCCGCGCGATCCGCGACTACTTCACGTCGGATATCGGTGAGATCCTGATCGATACCGACGACATCTACGATCAAGCGCAACAGTTCATGAACCACGTGATGCCCGAATCGGCATCGCGGGTGAAGCGCTACCGCGACGACGCGGCGCTGTTCTCACGCTTCCAGATCGAGCACCAGATCGAAACCGCGTTCAGCCGCACGGTGAACCTGCCGGCCGGCGGCGCGATCGTGATCGACCACACCGAGGCCCTGGTCAGCGTGGACGTCAATTCGGCGCGCGCCACCCGTGGCGGCGACATCGAAGAAACCGCCACCCGCACCAACCTGGAAGCGGCCGACGAGATTGCCCGCCAGATGCGCTTGCGCGACCTGGGCGGCCTGATCGTGGTCGACTTCATCGACATGGAGGAGAGCAAGAACCGCCGCGAGGTCGAGCAGCGCCTGCGCGACGCGATGCGCCAGGACCGCGCCCGGGTGCAGTTTTCCAGCATCAGCAAGTTCGGCCTGCTCGAACTGAGCCGCCAGCGCCTGAGCCAGGCGCTGAGCGAGGGCAACCACATCACCAGCCCACGCTGAAACGGCACCGGCCACATCCGCGACACCGAAAGCAGCGCGCTGCAGATCCTGCGCATCATTCAGGAAGAGACGCTCAAGGACAACACGGCGGCGGTGCATGTGCAGGTGCCGGTCGAGGTGACCAGCTTCCTGCTGAACGAGAAGCGCACTGAAATCACCAAGATCGAGTTGAAACAGCGCTGTACCGTGCTGCTGGTGCCCAACAAGCACCTGGAAACACCGAACTACAAGCTGGAGCGTTTGCGCCACGACGACCCCCGGCTGGAGAACCTGCAGGCCAGCTACACCATGATCGAGGAGCCCGACGACGAGGTCGGCATCACCCGGCGTGAAAAGGGCAAGCCCAAGCAAGAGCCGGTGATCAAGGGTGTGCTGCCCGACCAGCCGGCGCCAGTGGCGCCGGCCGCCGTGCCCAGGCCCGAGCCTGTTGCGCCCCGGCCGGCTGTTGCGGCGGCGGTGGCAGCAACGTCGGTCGGCGCTCCGGCTGCCCCCAGCTGGGTGGCGCAGGCGCCAGCGCCTGCCGCAGGCAGCGGCTTCTTCGGCTGGATCAAGAAGCTGTTTGGTGGTGACGCGCCAACGCCAATGGCTGCGCCAGCGCCGGCAACAGCGCCACCGACTGCACAGGCAGCCTTGACACCAGGCAGCCATGCCGATGGCCAGGGTGACAAGCGCGAAACACGCCCAGACGGCCGGCGCGACCGCCCAGAGCGCGGTGGGCGCGGTGAGCGTGGCGACCGAGGCGGGCGTGGCCGTGACAGCAAACCGGCCGAGCCACGTGGCGACAGGCCCGAGCGCGGTGCCCGCGCCGAGCGGCCAGAGCGTGGTGAGCCACGCGGCGACGCGCGCACTGACCGCGCTGATCGCCCGGAACGCGGTGAGCGCAGCGACGGCCGCCGCGACAACCGCCGCAGCGAGCGCCCGGCCGACGCCGACACCGCCACGCGCAGCGGCGCTGAAACCACCCAGCGCAGCGGCGCCGAGGCCGGCACCGACGCACCGCGCCGCAGCCCGCGCCCTGAACGCGAGCCGCGCCCTGCCGATCTGGTTGATGCCGCCGCGTTGCCGCTGGCCGATGCGGCGCCCGGCGCCGCGTTGACCGACGCTGTTGCCGCCACCGACAACCTGGACGCTGCCGGCGACGAGCAGCGCCGTCGCCGCCGCCGCCGCGGTGGCCGTGGCGGCCGCGATGACGCAGGTGCCGATGCGCCGGCCGACGGCCCGGCCCTGGCCGACCAGCCAGCCGATGCCAGCGCCGGGGCTGCCAGCGCGGACGCGCCAGCGTCTGACACCGCCGACGCCGCCGACACCCCGGACAGCGCCGACCGTGACGGCAACCGCCGCCGCAGCCGTGGCCGCGAGCGGGTGCGCCGCGATCCGGCCGAGCGCCAGGACGACACCAGCCTGGCCAGCGCGGGCGATCCGGCCAGCCAAGCAGCAGCAGCAGCAGCCACGAGCAGCTTGCCGGACGACAGCCACCGTGGCCTGCACAGCGCAGTGGCGGTGGCTTCGTCTGACGACAGCGCAACTGCCGCCACTGCCGCAACGGCCGCAACTGCCGCGCCAGTCGGCGAAACGCTGTCGCCCGCCACTGCGCCACCGGCAGCGGCCATCGCACCAGCGCCCACGCCCACGCCAACGCCAACGCCCGCAGCCCAAGCCACTGCCCCAGCCGCCGCCGCGCCGGTCACCGCCTTCGTGCTGCCGCTGGACGCGCTGCACAGCCTGGCCGAAGGCTCGGGCCTGCAGT
>JANNMP010000721.1:0-10593 GCA_031398015.1 Burkholderiaceae bacterium | reverse complement strand
CGCGAACTAGCTGGCGCGGATTTTCGACTGCGGGGCCCAGCGCATCGTGCGCGGCGACGTGCCACCTGCGCTGAAGGACGTGGAGCTGCGGGCGCTCGACGTCGGCCTGCTGCAGGCCGGCGCCAGCATGAAGGGCGAATTCGAGCAGCGCCTGCGCTCGGTGATCGACGAGGTGCAGGCCTCGGCACAGCCCATCATCCTGTTCATCGACGAGACCCACACGCTGGTGGGCGCCGGCGGCGCGGCCGGCACCGGCGACGCGGCCAACCTGCTGAAGCCGGCGCTGGCGCGGGGCCAGCTGCGCACCATCGGCGCCACCACCTTCGCCGAGTACAAGAAGCACATCGAGAAGGACGCCGCGCTGACGCGGCGCTTCCAGCCGGTGCAGGTGGACGAGCCCAGTGAGCCCAAGGCCATCGGCATGCTGCGTGGGGTGGCCGGCACCATGGAGGCGCACCACCAGGTGCAGATCCTCGACGAGGCGCTGGAAGCCGCCGTCAGGCTGAGCCACCGCTACATCCCCGCGCGCCAGCTGCCCGACAAATCGATCAGCCTGCTCGACACCGCCTGCGCGCGGGTGGCCGTGAGCCTGCATGCCACGCCCGCCGAGGTCGACGACAGCATGAAGCGCATCGAGGCACTCGAGACCGAGCAAGCCATCATCGGCCGCGAAGCCGCCATCGGCATCGACACCCTGGAACGCGCCGGCACGGTGGCCAGCGCACTGGGCAGCGAGCAGGCGCGGCTGGGCCAGTTGCAAAGCCGCTGGCAAGGCGAAAAGGCCCTGGTCGACCAGCTGCTCGCCTTGCGCGCCACGCTGCGCAGCCCGGCTGACGCAGCAGCAGCGGCAGCAGCAGCGGCGCCGGCATTGACCGACGCACAACGTGCCGCCGCGCTGGCCGAGCTGCGGCAGGTGCAGCAGGCGCTGGCCACGCTGCAGGGCGAGCAGCCGCTGATCCTGCCCACCGTGGACCACCAGGCCGTGGCCAGCGTGGTGGCCGACTGGACCGGCATCCCCGTCGGGCGCATGGCGGCCAACGAGATCGAGACGATCCTGCACCTGGCCCAGCAACTGGGCCATCGCGTGATCGGGCAAGACCACGCCATGGCCATGATCACCCGGCGCATCCAGACCTCGCGCGCCGGGCTCGACAACCCGGGCAAGCCGATCGGCGTGTTCATGCTGGCTGGCACCTCGGGGGTGGGCAAGACCGAGACCGCGCTGGCGCTGGCCGAGACGCTGTACGGCGGCGAGCACAACCTGATCACCATCAACATGAGCGAGTTCCAGGAGGCGCACACGGTGTCCACGCTCAAGGGCGCGCCACCGGGCTACGTGGGCTATGGCGAAGGCGGCGTGCTGACCGAGGCGGTGCGGCGCAAGCCCTATTCGGTGGTGCTGCTCGACGAGGTGGAAAAAGCCCACCCCGACGTGCACGAGATCTTCTTCCAGGTCTTCGACAAAGGCTTCATGGAAGACGGCGAAGGCCGCTTCATCGACTTCAAGAACACGCTGATCATCCTGACCACCAACGCCGGCAGCGCACTGATCAGCAGCCTGTGCAAAGACCCAGACCTGATGCCCGACCCCGAGAGCATGGCCAAGGCGCTGCGTGAGCCGCTGCTCAAGGTCTTTCCGCCTGCGCTGCTGGGGCGGCTGGTGACGATCCCGTTCTACCCACTCAGCGACGCGATGCTGGCGCGCATCGTGCACTTGCAGCTGGCGCGCATCCGCCAACGGGTGGAGCAACGCTACAAGGTGCCGTTCGAGGTCGGCGACGATGTGGTCGAACTGGTGGTGTCGCGCTGCACCGAGAGTGAATCCGGCGGCCGCATGATCGACGCCATCCTCACCAACACCATGCTGCCCGACGTGTCGCGTGCCTTCCTCGAGCGTTTGCTGCAAGGCCGCCCCATCGGCGCGGTGCAGGTGGGCGTGCACGCCGGGCAGTTCAGCTACAGCTTCAGCTGACGGCCGGTGCGGCGATGCAGCGCAGGCGCAGCGCCCAGCCCAGCAGGCCACACGGCGTGGCCAGCCAGGGCCTGCCGCTGGCCGAGGCCCTGCAGCGCGCGATTGCGCTGCTGCGCGACGGGCAACTGGATGCGGCCGACGCTGCGCTGCGGGCCATCCTGCAGCGCTGGCCGGGGGACGCCAACGCCCTGCACTTCAGCGGCGTGCTGCGTCACGCGCAGGGCCGCAACGACGATGCGCTGGCGCTGATCCGGCAAGCGCTGGCGGCGGCACCCGACAACGCCGGTGCCTGGAACAACCTGGGCAACGTGCTGCTGACGAGCGGCCGGGTCGACGACGCGCTGCAGGCCTATGAACACGGCGTGGCCGCAGCCCCGGGCCACCCAGGCACGGCCGATGCGTTGAACAACCTGGGCACGGTCTACCGCAAGCAGGCGCGCCTGGCCGATTCCGAAGCCGCATGCCGGCGAGCGCTGGCGCTGCGGCCGGGCTTCGGCGACGCCTGGTACAACCTGTCGCTGGCGCTGATGGCGCAGGGCCGCGTGCACGACGGGTTGATCGCCAACAGCCATGCCATTGCCGCCTGGCCACGCCAGTTGCAGGCGCGAGACCAGGTCATCCGCGCCCTGCTGCTGCTGGGTGAACGCGACAAGGCGGCGGCGCTGTACCGCGAGTGGCTGGCCCAGGAGCCCGACAACCCGGTGGTGCAGCACCAGCTCGCCGCCTGCCTGGGCGACAGCGCGCCCGCGCGCGCCAGCGACGCCTACCTGCAGCAGGTGTTCGACGCCTTCGCCGCGTCATTCGACGCCAAGCTGGAGCAACTGCACTACCGCGCGCCAGACCTGGTGGCCCAGGCACTGGCCCGGGCGGCAGGCACAGCACAGGCGGCGCTTGACATCGTCGACGCGGGTTGCGGCACCGGCCTGTGCGGCCCGCTGCTCAAGCCCTGGGCGCGCCGGCTGGCAGGCTGTGACCTGTCCGTTGGCATGCTGCGCCGCGCCCATGCGCGGCAGGTCTACGACAAGCTGCACCAGGCCGAGCTGGTGCACTACCTGGACACCCAGCCAGCGGCCTTCGACGCCGTGGTCTCGGCCGACACCTTGTGCTACTTCGGCGCGCTGCAAGGCGTGCTTGCCGCGGCACGGCGCTGCCTGCGGCCCGGCGGCTGGCTGATCTTCACGGTGGAAGCGCTGGCCGACGGTGACAGCCGCGACCATGCGCTGCAGCCGCATGGGCGCTATGCGCACGGCGCCGCCTACCTTCGGCACGGCGTGGCGGCGGCCGGGCTGGGGCTGGCCGTGCTGCAACCTGCCCACTTGCGCCAGGAGGCCGGACAGCCCGTGACTGGCTGGCTGGTCACGGCGGATCGGCCATGAACCACCACCCGGGCGACCCGGGGCAGGCTGGCTTGGGCAGCCATGACGACACCAGGCTGGCCGAGGCCGGTCAAACCATGCCAACGAGCTGCGCCAGTCAGCAGCACTGCGGCGTGATGACACCACATTCCAGCTGGCGCGCTACAGCCGGGCCGGGGTGGCACGGACGACGTTGCGCTTCGAGCGCCAGGGTGTGGGCTGTTGGCTGTTCGACGACCAGCACGGCGCGCAACGTCTGCTGGGTGTCGACGTCACGCTGCGAGGCGCCGCCGGCACAGTTGCGCTTTGAATCGATGCGCCACAGTTCAGGCCTGGGCGTGGCATCCGGGCCCGGCTTCTCGGACCTGGGCAAATCCACGCGCATCCTGTTTTGGGAGATCGCGTGATGCAGCGCTGGGCGGCGGTGCTGATCGCGTTTGCCGCGGCTTGCGCCGTCAGCGCTGCGGCATGGCGCTTCTGGACGCCGCGCTGCACCGAGAACTGTGCTGATTGGGTGTCGTTGTCGATGATGGCCTGGGTCGTCACGTGGCCGCTGGCTGCGGCCTGGGCCGCAGGCCAATGCTTCGCGCCCGGCCGCAGGCCACGCACGGCGCTGGCGCTTGTGGTCGGCGTGCTCGCGCTGGTGGCTGTGGCGGGCGTGCTGCTGACACGCGCTGCCGCTTGACCACCCGCAGCATGGCAACCGCGCCATGCCTGAGCAAGCCGCCGGGCCACCCTGCCGGCGCGGCCATGACTTTCGGCGCTGTTCGGGGCCGGCCCCATCCGTGACGATGCATGTGATCAGCCGTCCTGCCATGACCCAAGGCCCAACCCACTTCGACTGCTGCCCAAGCGGGGCGCGCCGGCAACCACGGGCGGCCGCGCGGCACTGACATGGCCAGCCCCTCGCCCTTCGTGCTGCACACGCCGCTGCCCACGGCACAGCTGCGCTTTGAATCGATGCGCCACAGCTCGGGCCTGGGTGAGCTGGAAGAGATGCACCTGGGCCTGCTCAGCGACAAGCCCGACCTCGAACCGGAGACGCTGCTCGGCCAACCCATCGACCTGGCGGTGACGCTGCGCGACGGTGCCAGCCGGCACTTCTGCGGCATCGTCACGCGCTTTGGCATCGGCCGCCATCAGGGCCGCTGGTTCGGCTACCGCGCCGTGGTGCGGCCGTGGTTGTGGTTCCTGACGCGCACCGCCGACTGCCGCATTTTTCAGGACCAGAGCGTGCCCGAGATCGTCGAAGCGGTGTTCCAGGACCATGCCGCGATCGCTGCCTTCAAGTTCAAGCTGGTGCGCAGCTACCGCAAGCGGCTGTACTGCGTGCAATACCGCGAGACCGATTTCAACTTCGTGGCCCGGCTGATGGAAGACGAAGGCATGTACTGGTACTTCGAACACGGCCAAGGCGTGCACACGCTGGTGATCGTGGACGCAGCGTCGGCCCATGCGCCGATGCCGGGCGTGGCCAAGCTGCCGTTCTTCGACAACGATGGCCAGGTGCCGCCCGACACCGAGTACGTCACGCAATGGGACTCGTCACGCGCAGTGAAGGCGGGCAAGACAGTGCTGACCAGCTACGACTTCGAGCGCCCGTCCACGCCGCTGGTGGTGCAGCAGGTGCTGCAGCGGGCCTACGACGGGTCTGACGAGGAGCTGTTCGACTACCAAGGCGACTACACGCAGAAGCCCGATGGCCAGCAACAGGTGGACGACCGGCTGGACGAACAGCAATGCCGCTTCGAGCAGGCCAGCGGGCTGAGCAATGCACACGCACTGGCCACCGGGCTGCTGTTCGAGTTGACACGCCACCCACGCGGCAGCCAGAACGCCCAGTACCTGTGCGCCCGCGCCCAGTTCAGCGTGCGTGACCAGGCCAGTGAATCCGGCGGTGGGCCGGGCGCGCTGGAATGCAGCTTCGACGCCCTGCGCTCGGACCAGACCTTCCGCCCCGCACGCCGCACGCCGCGGCCCTTTGTGCAAGGCCCGCAGACGGCGGTGGTGGTCGGCCCCAGCGGCGACGAGATCTACACCGACAAGTACGGCCGTGTGAAGCTGCAGTTCCACTGGGACCGCTACGGCAAGAAGAACGAGAAGAGCTCGTGCTTTGTTCGTGTGTGCACGCCCTGGGCCGGCAAGAGCTTCGGCTTTGTGCAGATCCCGCGCATCGGGCAGGAGGTGGTGGTCGACTTCCTTGAAGGCGACCCTGACCAGCCCATCATCACCGGCCGCGTCTACAACGCCGAGCAGATGCCGCCCTGGGAGCTGCCCGCCAATGCCACGCAAAGCGGCCTGCTCACGCGCAGCAGCAAGGGCGGCGCCTACGGCAACGCCAACGCGATCCGCTTCGAGGACAAGTTGGGCGCCGAGCAGCTGTGGCTGCATGCCGAGAAGAACCAGGACATCGAGGTCGAGAACGACGAGACACATTGGGTCGGGCACGACCGCACCAAGACCATCGACCACGACGAGACCACGCATGTCAAGCACGACCGCACCGAAACGGTGGACAACAACGAGAAGATCACCTTCGGCGTGGACCGCACCGAGAGCGTGGGCAGCAACGAGAAGATCGCCATCGGTGCCAACCGCACCGAGACTGTGGGCAGCAACGAGAACATCAGCATCGGTGCCAACCGCACCGAGAGCGTCGGCGCCAACGAGAGCATCAGCATCGGCGCCAACCGCAGCATCACGGTTGGCAGCAGCGAGACCGCCACCGTGGCGTTGCAGCGCACCCATGCGGTGGGCGTGAACGAGACCATCGCCATCGGCGCCGCGCAGGAGATTGCCATCGGCGCCGCGCAGGTGGTGGCCGTGGGTGCGGCGCAGAGCATCACGGTGGGCGCCAACCAATCGACCAGCGTGGGTGCCAACCAAAGCAACAGCATCGGCGCCAAACAGAGCACCAGCGTGGGCGCCGACCGCACGCTGAGCGTGGGCGGCGCGCAGAACACCAGCGTGGCCAAGGCGCGCAGCACCTCGGTGGGTGAAGACGATGCCTTGAAGGTGGGCAAGAACCTGAAGATCACCGCCGCCGATTCGATCACCCTGACCACCGGCAGCGCCAGCATCACGATGAAGAAGGATGGAACGATCACCATCAAGGGCAAGGACATCACGATCGACGGCTCGGGCAAGATCAATGTCAAGGCCGGCGGCAACATCGTGATGAAGGGGTCGAAGATTCTGCAGAACTGAGGCGGGAAAGACGCGATGAACCCCAAGGACATGCCGATTCACCCAGCCGAAATGCGAGACGCGCAGCATCCGCTGAGCCCGTTGCTGCAAGCGCCAATCAGCAACGCTGCAGGTGCGTTGGGCGGCGTTGTCATCGGCGAACTGCTGGCCCTGACCGAAGCCGGTGAATCCGGTGAAGCCGGCAGCCTGGTGCTGGTGCGCCACCCCGCCCAGGCCGAGCCGGGCGCCATTGCAGCGCGCAGCGTGGTGGATCTGCACGGCGCCCACATCGGCCGTTCGGTGGTGCTGGTGTTCGAGAACGGCGACCCGGCGCGCCCCATCGTCATCGGCGTGTTGCAGGGCCAGGCCACGGCATGGCCACTGTCCGAGACGCCGGCCCAAGTGCAGGTGCAAGCCGATGGTGCGCGAATGATCATCAGCGCCAAGAATCAATTGGTGCTTCGCTGCGGCAAGGCCAGCATCACACTCACCCATGCAGGCAAGGTACTGATCGAAGGCTCTTACCTGCTGTCACGTTCGACAGGTGTGAACCGCATCAAGGGCGGGTCAGTGCAGCTCAATTAGGTGGCTGGCCCCATCGCCCATGCAACTCATCAATGCCACCCGCATGACCGCCGGCTGCAACATGGGCCTGGAGCCCAGCGGGCGTGAACTGCTGGTGGTGGTGATCAAAGGCACCTTCGTGCTGCCCAAGCTTGGCGAACAAGTGCGGCTGGCGGATGTTCAATTGCCGCTCATCATGGCTGACACCTTCACTGGCGAACCCGGCTTCAGCGCCCCGGTCCATGAAGTGGACTTTGCGCCCCGCAAGCACGCGTGCGACGTGCTGTTGACGGGCCATGCACACGCGCCTGCAGGCACACAGGTCACGCGCATGCGTGCCGGCCTGCAAGTGGGGACGATGCGCAAGGCGTTTGACGTGATCGGCGACCGTGTCTGGCAGGCCGGCCTGACCGGGATCACCGCTTCCGCACCCAGGCATTTCACTGCAATGGCAGTGAGCTACGACCGCGCCTTCGGCGGCGCGGACCGCCGCAGTGAACGCGAAGCAGAACATGACGCTTACCTGCCCAACCCCGTGGGCCGCGGTTGGCACAAGCACCTGAACAACGCCTGGGTGCATGGCAGCCCCTTGCCCAACACCGAACTGCCCGGTGAAGCCGTGAAGTCTCCAAGCGACAAGTGCAGCCCAGTGGCCTTGGGTCCACTGGGCCGAGGCTGGCCGAAGCGTGCGCGTTACGCTGGCACTTATGACGATGCCTGGCTGGCCGATGTGTTCCCGTTCCTGCCGCAAGACTTTGACGAGCGCTACTACCAGGCTGCCCCGGAGGACCAGCAACTGCCGCTGCCCAAGAGCCCGGTGGAGGTGGTGCTCAACGGCTTCACCGCCGACGGGCCGCGTCAATTCATGCTGCCTCACTTCGATGCGCCGGTGCATGTATTTCCCAGGCGCGGTGAGCGCGAGCATCACACCGCCGCGCTGGACACCATCGTCTTTGACACCGACGCACAAACCTTCACCATCAGCTGGCGCGTGGCGCGCCCCTTGCGAGGCGGCCTGCACGACATTGCCCAGGTGGTGACCGGTTCCAAGGGGCGCGAATGGTGGCAACAACGCGAACAGATGGCTGTCGTTGCACCGAGTCGCGCCCAGGCACCACAGCTTGCAACAGCCTCGCTTCGGGGTGCCTGATGCGCACGCCCGCTGTCGCCGTCCTTGGCACGGGCTTGGTCACTTCGGTGGGGCTGAGCACGGCGGCCAGTTGCAGCGCATTTCGCGCCAAGATCACGCATCCTTGCGAGACCCGTTTCATCGATTCCAGCGGTTCCTGGATCATGGCGCACCAAGTCGATCTGCAGCACCCGTGGTCAGGGCTGAGCAAGCTTGCCAAGATGGCCGCCTTGGCGGTTGAAGAGGCCTTGCTGGATCTCAAACGAACCCAGTGGCACCAACTGCCCTTGCTGCTTTGCGTGGCGGAGGCCGGGCGTCCTGGCCGCCTGAGTGGTTTGGACGACCGACTGTTGCCGCTGGTTCAGCGCGAACTGGGTGTGTCGTTTGCGCCATCTTCGGCCCTGGTGCCGCAAGGGCGCGTGGGCGTGGCGGTGGCACTGGCGCAGGCACGAGCCCTTCTGGTGGCCACCAGGGTGCCCGGTGTGTTGATCGTCAGTGTCGACAGCCTGCTCTCATGGCCCACTCTCAGCCACTACGAGCGCGCGGACCGCCTGCTCACCGAGTCGAACTCGAACGGGTTCATGCCGGGCGAGGCTGCCGGCGCGCTTTGGGTCGGTGCCAGCAAGCGTGGTTCTGAAATGATGTGCTGCACCGGCATCGGCTTCGGCCGCGAGAGCGCCCACATCGACAGTGGTGAACCCCTGCGCGCTGACGGCCTGACGCAGGCGATCAAAGCCAGCCTGGATGACGCCGGCTGCCAGTTGCACGACCTGGACTTCCGCATCACCGACAACTCGGGCGAGCAGTACTACTTCAAGGAATCCTCGTTGGCCCTGTCACGCAGCCTGAGACAGCGCAAGGAGGCGTTCGACATCTGGCACCCCGCCGAATGCACGGGCGAAGTGGGTGCGACATCAGGGGTCGCGGTCATTGCCAACGCTGCTGAGGCCTGCCGCAAGGGCTACGCGCCCGGCCGCAGGGTTTTGGCGCACTGGGCCAATGATGCCGGCCAACGCGCTGCCGTCACGTTGGACTACCAGGCGGCGGCATGAGCAACGAGGTCTATGCCAATACGCGCGAGGTGGCGTGCAAGAAGGCGGCTGGCAAGTCGATCTGCGCATTTCCCGATGTGTGCATGACGCCGCCGCAAACGCCGGCCACGCCACCCGGCGTGCCCATTCCTTACCCGAACACGGGCATGGCATCGGACACCAGCGACGGCTCGACCAGCGTCAAGATCTCGGGCGCTGAGGTCATGCTCAAGAACAAGAGCCACTTCAAGAAGAGCATGGGCGACGAAGCCGGCTGTGCGCCATTGAAAGGCGTGGTCACGCACAAGAACACCGGCAAGGTGTACTTCACCATGTGGTCGATGGACGTGAAGATTGAGGGCGAAAACGTGGTGCGGATGTTGGACCTGACCACCCACAACCATGCGTCCGTGCCCGGGAACACGCCGCCCTGGCCCTACACCGACAAGGTGGCGCCGGCCCTGCCGACGCGTTGCGCAGCGTGCGAAGCCAAGCGATGAGCACGCGAACCACCAAATCGCGCCACCCCGTCATCATCGCCACGGGCGAAAAGTCCCTCGACCACCTGGACTTCGAACTGCCCGGCCCGATCGAACTGGAATGGCGCCGCCAGTACCGCAGCGGTGACACACGCACGCACGGCTGGTTCGGGCAGGGCTGGAGCCACCCGCTGGCCACCGAGCTGTGGATTGACGACGACGTGCTGCGCTACTGGGACGCGCAGGGGCGCGAGGTGGCCTTGCCAGCCCTGCAAGTGGGCCAGGAGCACTTCGAAGCCTACGAGCAGTTCACGCTGACGCGGCCCGCAGACAACCACTGGGCGCTGCGCCACAACCAGGGCGTGACGCACCACTTCCGCCGGCGCCACCAGCAGCAGCGGCAACTGCCGCTGGAGGTGATCCAGGACCGCAACCGCAGACGCATCCTGCTCCAGTTTGACGACCGTGAGTTCGCCGATGTCGTCGACCCGCATGCCGCGCCGCCGCGCCCCCACCGCCTGATCGACAGCGCCGGACGCACGCTGCGCCTGATTTGGACCGACAGCCATCGGCTGGCCGAGGTGGCCTTCGAGTCACCCGGTGCCCCCATCGTGCTGGCCAGGTACAAGCACGCCACCAGCGCGACCGCCACCGACGGCCAGCCCGACCTGCTGAGCCACACCGACCCCAACGGCCACACCCGCACCTACACCTGGGACCAACACCTTCTGGTGGGCTACACGCTGGCCACCGGCCAACGCTTCAGCAACCGCTACGACCGGCTGTCGAGCTCCGGCCGTGTGGTCGAGTCACTGGCGCTGGACGACGGCACCGGCGACCGCTTCGACTACAACGGCCGCACCACTCGCGTGTTAGA
>JANNMP010000678.1:0-3163 GCA_031398015.1 Burkholderiaceae bacterium | reverse complement strand
GATGCCGGCCTTCTTCAGGTCGAGCGTGTCCTTCTCGCCGATCAGCAGCAGCCGGTTCCACCAGCCGGCCGACGCGTCGGGGAAGGAGTCGATGGCCGCCGCAAAGCGGCCCAGCAGCGCGTCATCGGCCGCCACCAGCTGGTCGACTTCGGCGCGCACGCCGGCCAGCAGCGCGGCGTCGCCGGCCACCGCATGGGCGTCGATGAAGATCGCCAGCGCCATCAGGCCCTCGGGCTCGGGGCGCAGCAGCCAGCGCCGCACTTCGGCCGAAAACTCGCGCGTGTCGCGGCGCCAGGCCGGGTTGCTGACCATGATGCCGCCTGGGCAGTCGGGGTAGCCGAAGTTGCGCAAGGCCTGCGTGAAGCGCTGGCAGGCCTCGGCCACCTGCGGCTCGCCAACCAGCGTGCCCTCGCGCAGGATCAGGCCGTTGTCCTGGTCGGTCTTCAGCAGTTGTTCGCCACGCCCTTCGCTTCCCATCACGAACAGGCAACTGTCGGCCTGCAAGGCAGCCGGCGCCACGAGCTGCCAGGTGCGCTCGAACAGCTTGGCGTTCAATGCCTGCACCAGTTTGCCGATCTGGCCCACCTTGGTGCCGCCGCGGTACAGCAGCGAGACGAAGCGGGTGATGCGCTGCGCTGCCGCCTGCAGGGCATCCAGGTCGTTCGCCTGCGCGATCTGCACGGCAATGACGTACGAGTGGTTCGACAGGAAGCTGAGCAGGTCGAGTTGTTCAAGCAGCCCGCTGATGTGGCCACCCTCGGCCACCACCAGCCGGTGCACCTGGTGCTGGATCATCAACGCCAGCGCATCGAACAAGTGCGCATCGGGCGCGATCGTCACCAGCTTGAAGGTGGCCAGTTCGCGCACTGGCAGCGCGGCAAGCGGCCGGCCGTCGAGGATGGCGCGCTGCAGCCCGGTGTTGGTGAACATGCCCAGCCGCTCACCGTCCCGCACCAGCACGCTGCTGGTGTGCTGTGCGTTCATCACAGCGGTGACGGTGACGATGTCGTCGCTGCCGTCGACGATGTGCGCCGGTCGCAGGAAGGCGGCGTCGACACGCGACGTCGTCAGTGCCTGCATCTCGCGTTGGCTGTGGCGCTGCGCCAGCGCGCCGAGCTTGTTCGACAGGTCGGAGAACAGCAGCGCACTGAAGCTGGCGTTGCGTGAGATCAGTTCGTTGACGGCGACCTTGGCCAGCTGATAGGCAATCACTTCCTCGGCGGCAACAAAGCGGCTGCTGGCGCGGCCTGCAACCAGCGAGCGACCGTCAAAGCAGTCGTTCGGGCCGAAGGTCGCCACCAGTTCATCGCCGTCGAATTGCGAGACGTGGCCCTTGATGATGACGAACAGGTGCAACGCCGCCGCACCCGTTTCGAGTATCGTTTCATCGGCACGGACGTACGCGATGTCGACGTGGTCGCGCACCAGCCGCTGCTCGTCGGCGTCGAGGCAGTCGAAAGGCGACGCGCTGAAGTCAAAGGCGTTGGGCATGCGGCATCATCGAAGCAGTCAGGAGCATAACGAATGCCATCCGGTGCCCACACCTTGCCCGCAGCCGCCGAGCACCGCAAGGTCATCGTGGGCTCGAGCCTGGGTGCCATGTTCGAGTGGTACGACTTCTATCTCTACGGGGCGTTGGCGCCGGTGCTGGCCGGCGTTTTTTTCGAAGGCCTCGACGAGCGGCTGGCACTGGTTGCCACATTGCTGGCCTTTGCCGCCGGCTTCGTCGTGCGGCCCGTCGGCGCGCTGGTCTTCGGCCGGCTCGGCGACCTGATCGGACGCAAGTACACCTTCTTGCTCACGCTGCTGCTGATGGGCGTGGCGACCTTTGCCATCGGAGCGCTGCCCGGCTACCAGACGCTGGGTGTTGCCGCGCCGGTGGTGCTGGTCGTGCTGCGCTTGCTGCAGGGCCTGGCGATCGGCGGCGAGTACGGCGGCGTCGTCACCTATGTCGCCGAACACGCGCCGCGCGGGCGGCGCGGCTGCTTCACCGGCTGGATTCAGACCACCGCGAGCCTCGGGTTGCTGCTGGCGCTGCTCGTCATCACCGGCTTGCGTAGCGTGCTCGGCGACGCAGCGTTCATGCATTGGGGCTGGCGGCTGCCCTTTTTGCTGTCGGTCGTGTTGCTTGCGATCGGCATCTGGGTGCGCTTGAGCCTGCGCGAGTCGCCGTTGTTCATGCGCCTGAAGCACAGCGGTGGCGCGTCGCGCAAGCCGCTGACCGAGGCTTTCGGCGACTGGCGCAATTTGCGCTTGGTGTTGATCGCCCTGTTCGGCCTCGTCGCCGGCCAGGCCGTGGTCTGGTACACGGGCCATTTCCAGGCGCTGTTCTTTCTCACGCTGCAACTCAAGGTCGATGTCACCACGGCGAACCTGATGATGTGCGCTGCGTTGGCACTGGGCGCACCGCTGTTCGTCGTCTTCGGCGCACTGTCAGACCGCATCGGCCGCAAACCCATCATCCTCACGGGATGTCTGCTGGCCGCACTGACCTACATGCCGCTGTTCCAGGCACTCACCGTGGCGGCCAACCCGGCGCTGGCCGCGGCGCAGCAGCGCGTGACCACCACCTTGAGCGCCGACCCGGCAAGCTGTGGCTGGAACTTCGACCCAACTGGCGCGCTGCAGCGCAGGAGCAGCTGCGATGTCGCCAAGCGTTGGCTGTCAGAGCGGGCGGTGCGCTTTTCGATGGTCGCGGGCAGCGGGCCGGCCGTGGTCAGCGTCGGCAGCGAGCGCATTGACGTTGCAGCCGATGACGCGGCGGCGCGGCGCCGGCTCAACGCCGCGCTCGACACTGCCGGGTACCCGGCCAGCGCCGATCCGGCGCAGGTCGACCACCTGCGTGTCATCGGCATCCTGCTGCTGTTGGTGATTTTCGTGACCATGGTGTATGGCCCGATCGCCGCGCTGCTGGTGGAGATGTTTGCAACGCGCGTGCGCTGCTCGTCAGTGAGCCTGCCATACCACGTGGGGAACGGCTGGTTCGGCGGCCTGCTGCCGAGCACCGCCTTTGCCATCGCGTTGCAGACCGTCAACATGTACAGCTGCCTGTGGTATCCCATCGTGATCGCCCTGGCCACCTTCGTGATCGGCATCGTCTTCGTCAAGGACACCAAGGATATCGTTCTGGATTCCGCAGGCCCACGCAACTGATGTCGATCAG
>JANNMP010000149.1:0-1930 GCA_031398015.1 Burkholderiaceae bacterium | reverse complement strand
CACCAGGAGCAAGCGTGTACCGACCATCAGCGCACGCGCCAGGGCGGCCATCTTGCCCTGGCCACCGGACAGTGCCGCCGCCGAGCGAGGCAGCATCGGTTCGATCGAGGGCACCGTGTCGATGACCTGCTTCAGGCGCGCATCGATTTCCGCCGCACGCAGGCCCAGCGCCTCGCAGGGCAGGCGCAGGTTGTCCTGCACGGTCATCGTCGGGAACAGGACCCGCTCTTCCGGCGCATAGCCGATGCCCAGCGCCGCGCGACCGTACGAGGGCTGCGCCAGCAGGTCGGTCCCCGCCAAAGAAATGGAGCCGGCCTTGACCGGCGCGAAGCCCATGATCGTGCGCAAGAGCGTGGTCTTGCCCGCGCCATTGCGCCCGACGACGGCATAGGTCGCGCCAGACTCGAGGTTGACCGAGAGGCTGCGCAGCACCGGGATGCCCGCGATGTCGACCGAGACGCCTTGAAGTTTGAGCATCACCGCTCCCCTCAATGCCCCAGCACCACGGTGCGGACCTCTTCGTTCTTCATGACGACATCGGGCGGGCCGTCGGCGGCGATGCGCCCGGAGATCCAGGCCGCCACGCGGGTGGCGTACTTCTCGACGATGTCCACGTCGTGCTCGACGAACATCGCCGTCACCTTCTGCTCGTCCAGCGCGTTCATGATGGTGGCCATCAGCGGGTGCTTTTCATCGGCGGCCACACCGCTGGTGGGCTCGTCCATGATGAGCAGCTTGGGGCGCAACACCAGCGCCATGGCGATGTCCAGCAGCTTGCGCTGCCCTTCGGGCAGGCTGCCGCAAAGATCATCGGCGCGTGCCTTCAGGCCGACCACATCCAGCACGTGATCGATTTCGCCGGCCGGCACACATCTCGAAAGCGGGGTGAAGACGCCGAACTTGCGCATGCGCGATGCAACGGCCAGTTCGACGCTTTCGCGCACGGTGTGGTCCAGAAAAAGCTGCGGCAGCTGGAACGAGCGGCCGATGCCCTGGTGCACGATCTGGCGCGGGTGCATTCGGGTGATGTCGGTGCCAGCGAATGTCACCGTTCCGGCGCTGGGCTTGGTGTAACCCGTGACCATGTTGATGAAGGTCGTCTTGCCGGCGCCGTTGGCCCCGATCACGGCAATCCGTTCACCGGCCTTCAGGTCGAAGTCGATGCCGGCGGCGGCGACCACGCCACCGAACGACAGCGTGAGGCCGCGGGTTTGAAGGAGGGATTCCATGTCAGGCCTGCGTTGGCTTTGCCCGGCGATCAAATTTGGCGAGCAACGCCACCAGGCCCGCCGGTGCGACGAAGATCAGGACCAGCAGCACCGTGCCGATGACGAGCTGCCAGGCGCCCGTCAGGGTCGCGGCGGCAAACAGTTTCAGGAACTCGAACGCGATCGCGCCCAGGAAGGCGCCCACCGGGTTCAAGGTGCCACCCAGCACGGCGATGAAGACGTACTCGCCGGAGCGGACCCAGTAGCCCATCTCGGGCGTCACCATGCCCTGGATCAGCGCGAACATGCCGCCGGAGAAGCCGCACAGCGTGGCCGATGCGACATAGCCGGTCAAGAACACACGACGGGCCGAGATGCCAAGGTACTCAAGGCGCACTTCGTTCGACTTGATGGCCGTCAGCGCCTGACCCGTGGGCGATGCATAGAAGCGGCGCAGCAACCAGCAGGTGGCCACCACCAGCACCGCACTCACCACCAACAGCAAGGTCTCGAAGGCAGGCCGCTCGAGCGCCTGCCCCAGAAACGGCGGCCGTTCCATGCGCAGGCCATCGGTCCCGCCCGTCAGGTTGTAGAACTTGCCGAGCACCGCAAACAGCACCATCGACAACGCCAGGTTCAGCATGCCGAAGAAGATGCCGCGATAGCGCACCATGAACAGGCCCACCAGGGCGCCGGACAGCAGCCCGGCCAGGGCGCCGATG
>JANNMP010000623.1:0-3640 GCA_031398015.1 Burkholderiaceae bacterium | reverse complement strand
CCTGCTGCCCTATGCCAGCCAGACGCTGCGCCGCAGCGCCATCGACCAGGCGCAGGCTGACACGATGACCGACTTGCTGGCGCGCCGCCTGAGCGGCATGCAGGTCAATGACATCCAGGGCAGCCCGTTCCAGGCCGACCTGACCTACCGCGGCCACCGCGCCTCGGGCCTGCTGGGAGCGTCGCAGGGGCTGTCGGTGTACCTGGACGGTGTGCGCATCAACGAGGCCTTCGGCGATGTGGTGAATTGGGACATGGTGCCTGAGTTCGCGCTGCAGTCGCTCACCGTGCTGCCTGGGGCCAACCCGAGCTTTGGCCTGAACACCCTGGGCGGCGCCATCGTGCTGCAGACGCTGGACGGGCGCAGTGCCACCGGTATGCGCGCCGAACTGGGCTTCGGCAGCCATGGCCGCCGGCGTGCCGACGTCGCCCTGGGCCAGCGCCATGCCGACGGCTGGCACAGCTGGGTGGGTGGCACGGTGTTCCAGGAGCATGGCTGGCGTGACCATTCACCCGGCCGCCAGGCCCTGGTGCTGGCCAAGCTGGGCCGCAACCTGGGTGACCTGGACTGGAGCCTGGCCGTGCTGGGCGGCCGCGCCACGCTGGTGGGCAACGGCCTGTTGCCAGCCGTGACGCTGGACGACGGCCAGCGCATGCCCGACCTGTACGCCACATCACGCCGCGCCGTGTTCAGCCACCCCGACCGCACGCGCAACACCGTGGGCCAGGCCACGTTCAACGCCAGCCGGCAAGCCAGCGCCGACAGCCGCTGGCAAGCCCTGGCCTATCTGCGCAACAGCCGGCGCGACACCGTCAACGGCGACGGTGCGGAGCAGATCGGCCCCACCGAACCCGACATCAACGCCGCGCTGAACACCACCGCCACCCGCCAGACCGCCTGGGGCCTGGGTCTGAGCCTGGCGCAGCGCAGCGGCGCGCACCAGTGGCAGCTGGGCGCGGCCATCGATGCCAGCCGCGTGCGCTACCGCCAACTGGAGCAAGAGGGCCGGTTCGATGCCAGCCGGGGCGTGCTGGCCGGCGATGAAGCGGCCGAGCTCAGTGCATCGGTCACTGGCCAATCCAGCCACCTGGGCCTGTATGCCACCGACACCTGGCGCCTGGCAGCGGGCACACACCTGACCGCCACGCTGCGCTGGAACCGCAGCCGCGTCAGCAACAAGCTGAGCACGGTGGACGACGACAGCGGCGTGCTGGAGGTCAAGCCCCGGGAGGCCTTCACCTACACCAGCCTGAACCCCGCCATCGGCCTGGCCCAGCAACTGGGCGGCGGCCTTGGTGTGTTTGCCAACCTGGCGCGCAACACCCGCGTGCCCACGGTCATTGAGCTGGGCTGCGCCGACCCCGATGAAGCCTGCCGCCTGCCCGCCGGCCTGCAGAGCGACCCGTATCTGAAGCAGGTGCGCGCCACCAGCCTGGAGGCCGGGCTGCGCTGGGCCCCGCCGGCAGACGCCTGGCGCCAGCGGCTGGAGCTGGCACTGTTCCGCACCGACAACCGCGACGACATCGTCTTCGGCAGTGTCAGTGCCACCAGCCAGCTGGGCTACTTCCAGAACTTCAGGCGCACCCGCCACCAGGGGCTGGACGCCAGCTGGCAGGCGCAGCTGGGCCCGGTGGCCAAGCCCGTGACCGTCACTGCTGCCTACAGCCTGCTGCATGCCACGTATGCGGCCAGCGGCATCCTGCGCATGGGTGAACGCAATGTGGCCATCAGAGCCGGCACGCGCCTGGCCGGCTTGCCGCGCCACAGCGCCAAGTTCGGCGCCGATTGGGCGTTGGCTGCGGGCTTGTCGCTGGGCGCCGATGTGCAGATCGTGTCGGCACGCGGGGTGCGGGGCAATGAAGACGGCCTGCTCGAAGACGGCGCCGCCGATCGGCAGGGGCTGACGATCCCCGGCCACGGCTTGCTGCACCTGCGGCTGCAGTGGCAGGCCGCACCCGGCCTGAGCTTGGTGCTGCGGCTGCAGAACGCGCTGAACCGGCGTTATGAAACCCATGGCGTGCTGGCCCAGACCGTGTTCGATGCCCGGGGTGGCTACACCGGTGATGAAGCCGACGCGCTGTTCGTGGCGCCAGGTGCGCCGCGCAGCGTGTTCATGGGCTTGCGGTTGCGATTCTGAGTTCGGCTGCAACGCTGCTGCTTGGCCCATCTTCAGCGCCTTCGGCCAGCAGCAGGCGGGTGCAGAAGCTGGCTGACAACTGCAGCCCGCAGCCGGCGCTGTGCATCTGCAACTGCCCGCCCTCGGCCCACACCCGTTGCTGCATGCCGGCCAGGCCGTTGCCACGCGCCATCGCGGCGCCAGGGTCGGCCAGGCCCACGCCGTCATCACTGGCGGCCCAGTCGATGCTGACCGTGTCACCCGGGCGCTGGCCACCCTTGACCACCAGGCGCAACACCACCTGGCTGGCGCCGGCATGGCGCGCGCTGTTGGTCAGCGCCTCCTGGCTGATGCGGTAGAGCGTGCGCCACAGCGCGCTGGGCAGGCACAGGCTGTGGGCCAACGCGGTGTCGGGCCAGGGCTGCGGCGCAACACCATGCACCTGCCACTGCAGCTGCAGCTGGCAGGCCGGCAGGCGCTGCACGGTGCCGCGTTGCCAGCTGTCCACCAACGCCTGCAGCAAGCCGGCGCCGTGTGCCAGGCTGCTGCCTTCAGCCGCCGCGCCAAACGGCTGCAGGCGTGCCAGCAGCCCCTGGATGTGCTGCTGCACCAGGTGACAGTGCCGGGCCATGCCCTCGACCACGCCGCTCAGCGCCGGTTGGCCGCTGACCTGGCGTGCCAGCCACGCGGCATCCACCCGCAGTGCCGTCAGGTGCTGGCCAAACTCGTCGTGCAGCTCACGCGCCAGCCGGGCACGCTCATCGTCTTGCAGCGTCAACATCTGCTGGCTGATCTGGCGGCGGCGCTGCTCGGCCGCCGCCAGCGCAGCACCCAGGTGGCGCAGCGCGGCGACCACCAAGGCCAGCTCGCGCACGGGCATGGCCGGCAGCGCTTGCACGGCCTGGGGGCCCTGGCGGTCGAGGCCGTCAATGGCGGCCAGCAGCCGGCCCAGCGGCGCCAGCGCGAGGCGCAGGTTCCAGCGCATCACTGCCAGCAGCCCCAGCACGCAGGCCAGCAGCAGCGCCATGCCGCCCACCAGGCTGGCCATGGCCTCACGGCGCTCGGCGTCGTGTGATGCCAGCAGCGTCACTGTCCAGGCCGGGCCCGCCGGGCGCGGCACGGTCCAGGCCGCCTGGCGTGAATCGGGGGCCGACAACCAGCGTTTGTGCAAGGCCAGCAGCCAGCGCATCGGCGCTGGGTCGGCCTCGGGCGGGCGCTGCAGCGGCAGTGCCGGGCCGCCGCCAGACGCATCACCAGTGTGCACCTGCAGGACCAGGTGGCGCAGCGGTGGCGCCTGGCGCAATGTGGCCAGCGCCGCATGGGCGCTGGCATCGTCAGCCTGCTGCAACTGGCCCAGCGTGGCCATGGCGGTGGCCAGCGCCATGGCGGCGTCCAGCTCGTCACCGATGTCGTCGTTCATGCGCAGCAGGCCGAGCCACAGGGCCAGCAACAGCACCACCGTGCCCAGCGCGGCGGTGCGCCGCATCAGCAGTTGCGGCAGGTCCAGCGACGGCCGCTCCGGCG
>JANNMP010000583.1:0-4794 GCA_031398015.1 Burkholderiaceae bacterium | reverse complement strand
CAGCGGCGTCGGCGGCCGGGGCCATGGCAGCGGGGGCGGACGCGGCAGTGTCTTGCGCGATCACGCCGCCCGCAAAGCCCAGGGCAGCAAGGCCCAGGGCAAGGGACGCGAGAAACTTTCTCATGGTGGCTTCTTTCCTTGCGGATTCTTGTTGGCACGCTGGGCTGAAGGCGCCCGGCGGCAGGCTCAGGCTGTCAGATCAGAGGGCGTCTTTGCCGGTCTCACCGGTGCGGATGCGGACCACCTGTTCGAGCGTGGAGACGAAAATCTTGCCGTCGCCGATCTTGCCGGTGCGCGCCGAGCCTTCGATGGCCTCGATCACGCGGTCGACGATGCTGTCATCCACCGCCGCCTCGATCTTCACCTTGGGCAGGAAGTCGACCACGTACTCGGCGCCGCGGTACAGCTCGGTGTGGCCCTTCTGGCGCCCGAAGCCCTTGACTTCAGTCACCGTGATGCCCTGCACGCCGATGGCGCTCAGGGCTTCACGCACTTCATCAAGCTTGAAGGGCTTGACGATGGCGGTCACCATCTTCATGGTCAGCTCCGTTTCGAAGGTGAGGTCAGAACGCGTACTTGATGCCGACCACCAGGGCCGACTTGCCCAGGTTCTTGCCGGCGGGCGACACGTACTTCTTGTTGTCGGTGCCGATGACCGCGCCGCTCAGCGTCAGGCCGGTGGCCACCTCGTAGGCCACGGTCAGCGAGTAGTCGGTGTATGAGAACGGGTCGTTGCCAGTGCCACGCACCTTCTGGTAGCCGATGTGTGGCGTGATGCTCACCGGGCCTGCGGGTAAGGTGGCGCTCAGGTCGAGGTAGCCGCTGTTCTTGCTGTCGGCAAAGCCGAACAGGTTGGTCAGGCTGTGTGAATACTTCAGCGTGGCCGGGCCGAACGTGACGGCGCCGTACAGCTCGGTGGTGTTGGCGCTGGTGGGCAGGTCATTGCCCGGGTACACATAGGCCAGGATGCCGACGTCGTAGCCCACACCTTTGCTCAGCTCGCCCTTGAAGCCGCCGTACAGGTCCAGCTCCATGTTGCCGTCGCCGCCGCCGTCTTCCACCCACTTGATGCTCGACGCCCAGGCGCCGACATAGAACGCGCCAGCGCCGTAATCCACGCCCGCCGACACGGCAGGCTTCAAACGCGATTGCGACACGCCGCGGTAGCGGTAGTCGGTGGTGGCAGCCACGTTGAAGGCCAGCTGGGCCGAGGCGATGGTGGGCACAGCGGTGGCAGCCAGGGCGGCCGACAAGGCCAGCAGCGTTTTCTTCATGGATCGAATCTCCGGGGTGGGATGGTTGGTTGATTTCGCCGGATCTTCTGCAGCTTCCATGCCAAGTGCGGCCCACGGGGGCTGGCATGCCCCAAGGCGGTGACAAGTGCGCGGCAGTGGCCCGCCGACGCACCGGGTTGGCGCTCCATCTCGGTGCATCAGCGTGGGTTGCACGACTTTGGTGCGAGCAGGACGGCAACAGTGCACGCGCACAATCGGCCGCAGGGAGGACGACCACGATGTCACTGGCGGTGATCAACAGCCGCGCGCTCGACGGCTTGGCAGCGCCGCCGGTGCAGGTGGAAGTGCATCTGGCCAATGGCCTGCCCAGCTTCACCTTGGTGGGCCTGGCCGACACCGAGGTCAAGGAATCACGCGAGCGGGTGCGCGCCGCGCTGGCCAACTCGGGTTTTGCCTTCCCGCACAACAAGCGCATCACCGTCAACCTGGCGCCGGCTGACCTGCCCAAGGAAAGCGGCCGCTTCGATTTGCCGATCGCACTCGGCATCCTGGCCGCCGACGGCCTGCTGGACATGGCGCGGGTGGCGCAGTGTGAATTTGCCGGTGAATTGAGCCTGGCCGGTGAGCTGCGCCCGGTGCGCGGCGCGCTGGCCCTGGCACTGGCGCTGCAGCGCGACGCCCAGGCCAGCGGCCTGGCGCCGCCAACGCTGGTGCTGCCCCAGGCCAGTGCGCAAGAAGCAGCGCGCGCGCCGCAGGTGCGCGTGTGCGGTGCGCCCGATCTGCTGCGCGTGGTGCGCGCCCTGCTGCCCGGTGACGCCGCCCAGCCGCTGCCGGTGTGCCAGCCGCCGCCTGACGTGGTGGCCGTCAGCAACACCGATTTGCGTGACGTGCGTGGCCAGGCTGCCGCCAAACGGGCGCTGGAAGTGGCCGCTGCCGGCGGCCACAGCCTGTTGATGGTGGGGCCACCGGGCAGCGGCAAGAGCATGTTGGCCCAGCGCCTGGCCGGCCTGCTGCCGCCGATGGGCGACGACGAGGCCCTGGCCAGCGCAGCGCTGGCCGGGCTGGCCCCAGGCGGCTTTGACCCCCGGCAATGGCGGGCACGCCCGGTGCGCGCGCCGCACCATTCGGCCAGTGCGGTGGCCCTGGTTGGCGGTGGCTCACCGCCCCGGCCGGGTGAGATTTCACTGGCCCATGGTGGCCTGCTGTTTCTCGATGAACTGCCCGAGTTCCCCCGCGCGGCGCTGGAGGCGCTGCGCGAGCCGCTGGAAACACGGCGCATCACCATCGCCCGGGCGGCAAGGTCGGCGCAGTTTCCGGCTGCGTTCCAGCTGGTGGCGGCGATGAACCCCTGCCCCTGCGGCTGGCTGGGTGCGCAGGTGGCCGGCCGTGCCTGCCGTTGCACGCCAGAGCAGGTGGCGCGCTACCAGGGCAAGCTGTCGGGGCCGCTGCTGGACCGCATCGACCTGCAGGTGGAGGTGGCCGCCGTGGCGCCGCAAGCCCTGCTGGCCCAGCCCCAGGGCGAGCCCAGCGCGGTGGTGGCGGCGCGTGTGGCCGCTGCCGCCGCACGGCAACACTTTCGCCAGGGCGGGCCCAACGCCATGCTGGACGCCGCCGCGCTGGACAGCCACGCCGTGCTGGACGAGACCGCCAGCCGCTTTCTGCAACAGGCAGCGGCGCGGCTGGGCTGGTCGGGCCGGGGCGTGCACCGGGCGCTGAAAGTGGCCCGCACGGTGGCCGACCTGGCCGGTGCCGAGCACATCGGCGTGGCCCATCTGGCCGAGGCCATGCAGTACCGGCGCGCGTTGCCCAGCGCTTGATCAGCGCGGTGCGCGTTGCAGCTCGCCCGGCATCGCCAGCAGCGCCGCCGCCGTGCACAGCGAAATGCCGGCCATCGCCAGGAACAGCGTGCCGAAACCGCTGGCCTTGACCACCGGGCCCAAGGCCCACACCGCCAGCGAGCTGAAGCCCAGCGACAGCGTCAGCCGCAGCCCGGCCACGCGTGAGCGCATGCGGTCATCGACATAGCGCACGATCACCGCGTCAGTGAACGGGATGGCGCCGAAGATCAACACCATCACGCCCAGCAGCGCCGCATACAACCATCAGCCCTGGGCCACAGCGGCCAGCACCGCCGCCGCAATGCCCAGGTTGCCCGCCAGGCCGTTGACACCGATGGTGTCGCCGGGCTTCCTGGCCGCTTGCACCAGCATCGGGATGCCCACCGGGTGGTAGATCGCCGAGAACGCACCCAGCAAGGTCAGCGCGCCGGCCAGTTGCCAGGCTGGTTGCGTCAGCGCTGCCAACAGCGCCGACGCCCCCAGGCCAAAAAAGAACACCAGCATCATCGGCCGCCGGCCCCAGCTGTCACCCAGCTTGCCGGCCGGCAGCGAGCCCAGGCCGAACATCAGGAACGCGCCCACGCCGTAGGACATCAGGTCTTCCCAGCGGGCAAAGCCGAAATCGGCGGCGATGGCCGCCACCGCCGTGGCAAAGATCAGCAGGAACAGATGGTCCAGCGCATGGGCAATGTTCAGCAGCAGCGCCACCTGGCGTGACGGGCCTTGCAGGGCTGGCAACACGGCGGACATGCGCCGATTCTGCCGCCGGGTGCGCTGCGCGGGCGAAAGTCAATCCAGCACTGGCGCCAGCAGGCGCCGCGCCAGGGTGGCGTCGAGCTGCTCGCGCGCGGCCCAGTCTTCCAACTGGTCTTGGCCGATGCGCCCGACGTTGAAGTACGTCGCCTCGGGGTGGGCCAGGTAGAAGCCGCTGACGCTGGCCGCCGGGGTCATCGCCAGGCTGTCGGTCAGGCCCATGCCGATGTCGCCGGCCTGCAAGGCGCTGAACATGGCGCGCTTGACGCTGTGGTCAGGGCAGGCGGGGTAGCCGGGCGCGGGGCGGATGCCGCGGTACTGCTCGGCGATCAGCTCGGCGTTGCTCAGCGCCTCGTCGCTCGCATAGCCCCACAGGTCCAGGCGCACACGCTGGTGCAGGCGCTCGGCAAACGCCTCGGCCAGGCGGTCGGCCAGGGCCTTGAGCATGATGGCCGAGTAGTCGTCATGGTCGGCCTCGAACTGGGCCGTCTTCTTGTCGGCGCCGAGGCCGGCTGTCACCGCGAACAGGCCGATGTAGTCGTCCTTGCCACCCGCGTCGGCGCGCGGCGCGATGAAGTCGGCCAGGCTGCGGTTGGCTCGCCTGACCCCATCGATGACCGGCCGCTCGGTCTGCAGCCGCAGCGGGCGCCAGTGCATCAGCACCTGGCTGCGGCTCTCGTCGCTGTAGATGGCGATGCTGTCGTCGTCCACCATGTTGGCCGGCCAGAGGCCGACCACGCCGTTGGCCTGCAGCCAGCGGCCGTCGATGGCGCGCTGCAGCAATCGCTTGCCGTCGGACAGCACCCGCACGGCTTCGGCGCCGACCACCTCGTCTTTCAGGATGTCGGGAAACTTGCCCGCCAGGTCCCAGGTCTGGAAGAACGGCGCCCAGTCGATGCAGGCGGCCAGGTCGGTCAGGTCGAAGTTCTTGAACATCCGCCGGCCGATGAACTTGGGCACCGGCGGGC
>JANNMP010000536.1:0-7988 GCA_031398015.1 Burkholderiaceae bacterium | reverse complement strand
CTGGTCGTGGCGGCCGGCGTACATGGCCAGCAGGGCCTGGAAGCTGGCGTACTGGAAGCGCTCGCGGGGGCCCGGGTCCTGGGCCCTCAGGACGGCGGCACTGCCGGAGACCAAAGGCGCTGCGGCCTTCAAGTCACCCGACAACACGAGAACCTTGCCCATGTCGAAATCGATGGACGCCCGAATGCGGTCGGGCAGCAGGTTGCCGCGTGCCGCCAGCTGCTGCTGGGCCTGTCCGATCGCTGCGGCTGCAGCGGCGGCCGGCAGTTGGCCCATCTGGAACATCCGGCCTGCCTGCTCGGATTCTTCCAACGCCGCCCGCACGTCGGAGGCGCCTCCGGTGTCGCGCAGCGCCTTCAACGCCGCCGCGTGGTAGCGGCTGGCTTCGCCGCCACGCATCTGCGCGGCCAGCTCGCGGGCGACGACGAGGCGCACGTCGATGGCAGTCGGCGACAGCGGCCCCTCGGCCGAAAGCGCCTCCGTGATCGCGGCGTCGTACAGGGGCAGGGCTTTGTCGAACTCGTTGCGGTTGCTGAGGTAGGCCGCGCGAATCGCCGCTGCCTGCGCCCGCACGGCACTGGCACCAGGCAGGCCTTTCAGCTGCTGCTCTGCCGCCTCCAGGAAGGGCAGTGCTTCATCGTTGCGGCCTTGGCGGCGCAGCACGCGCACCAGCAACACCGTGGCTCGCGGGCGCAGCGCAGCATCTGACGCTGACAGCGCCAAGGCCTGTCGGGCCTGCTTGTGGGCCTCGGCCAGCAACAGGTCACTGAGCTGGATTTCGGCCAGCAGCAGCGTGGCCAGCGCCCGCTCACCGGCTGGCGCCCCAAGCGCAGTGAGCATGTCGACCTGGCGGGCGGCATAGTCAGCCGCCAGCCGGTAGGCGCCGATGTCGGCAAAGATGCTGCCGACAACGCCGAACAACTCCGAGCGCAGCCGCGGCTGGCCGGCAAACTTGGTCTCGATCAGCCGGGCACCGTGCTCCAGCAGCAGTTCGGCAGGCAGTTGCCGCAGTTGTTTGTTGGCGGTGCTGCCGCGGGAGTTGACCTTGAAGACATCGACCACGAACTCTTTGACGATGCGCGCGCGCTCGGCCTCTTCGTTGGCGCGCTGCGCCTGCACCAGCGAGATGCCGGTGCCTGACAGCACCGCCACCGTGACGGCCGCCGCCGCGCCATACGCCAGCCGATGCCGCCGTATCGACTTGGCGAGCCGGTCGGCCCAGGTGTCGGGTCGCGCCTGTACCGATTCGCCGCGCAAATGGCGTTCAATGTCTTGCGCCAGTGCGTCGGCGGTGGCGTAGCGCCGGGCCGGCTCGCGCTGCATCGCCTTGGCCAGGATGGCATCAACCTCGCCGTGCAGCGCCCGGGCACTGGCGCGGTCCGCCACCCGGCTGCTCGCAGGTGGCGCATCACCCTCCAGGATGGCGTCTTCCACCGCAGCAGGCGTGCTGCGCTTGGGTGCGATGGGCCGCGTGCCGGTCAACAGCTCATACAGCAGCACGGCGAGCGAATACACGTCCGACTGCACCGTGATCGCACCACCCGCCACCTGCTCGGGTGAGGCGTAGTGCGGTGTCAGCACCCGCCCCTGCTGCTGCGTCAGCCCCGGCGCATCGCTGCCGGCTTCGTGCAGCAGCTTGGCGATGCCAAAGTCCAGCAGGTGGGCCTGCCCGTCCTGCGTCACCAGCACGTTTGACGGCTTCAGGTCGCGGTGCACAACCAGGCGGCCGTGGGCATGCGACACCGCCTGAATCACCTGCAGGAACAGGCGCAGCCGCTGCGCGATGTTCAGGCCGCTGGCCTCGCACCAGGCGTCGATGGGCTGGCCGTCGATGTATTCCAGCGCCAGGTAGGGCCGCCCGCGCGCGTCCACGCCGGCGTCGTACAGCCGCGCGATGTTCGGGTGTTCCAGCAGCGCACCGATGTCGCGCTCGACCGCCATGCGTTCGGCCAGCCCGGCCCCCCACGCCAGGCGCGGCAGCTTCAGGGCCAGCTGGCGCTTGAAGGCCCCGTCGGCGCGCTCAGCCAGCCACACGCTGCCCATGCCACCATGGCCGATCTCGCGCAGCAGGCGGTAAGGGCCGACGCGCTCTTGGGGCTGCGCCACCGCATCATCGGTGTCCAGCGCCGGCAGCGCGTCGAGCAGTGGGTCGCTCACCAGCCCGGCCGCGCGCTCCAGCATGCCGCGCAGGGTGTCGCGGTGGGCATGGTGCTCTGCGGGCAAGGCTTGCAGCCAGGCCGCGCGCCCGGCCTGGGGCAAGGCCAGTGCTTCGTCGAGCAGGCGGCTGACAACAGCGATGTCGGCAGGGTTCAGGGCCATGGCGCCGGGCTTTGCATTTGCAGGGTCTTCCACCGTCGGACGGATGACATGGGGTGAACCGGACATGGCCCGGCCATGGTCAGTCCTGCAGCAGCGCGCGCAGCAGCAGCCGCGCCTTGTCCCAATCGCGACGCACGGTGCGTTCGGTCAGCTCGAGTGCCTCGCCGATCTCGGCTTCGGTGTAGCCGCCGAAGTAGCGCATCTCCACCACCTTGGCCAGGCGGGGCTCGGCCTGCGCCAGCACGTCAAGTGCTTCATGCACCTTCAGCAGTTCGGTCTCGCCGGCAGGCAAACTGTCGGCATGGGCTGTGTTCAGCGTCAAACGCTGCAGGTCGCCGCCGTGGCGCTGGGCCTGGCGTTCACGCACGGCATCGATGATCACCGAGCGCATGACCTGCGAGGCATAGGCAAAAAAGGCACGCCGCTCGGTGCTGCGCAACTGACCCCCGTTCAGGAAGCGCAGATAGGACTCATGCACCAGCGACGTGGTGTCGAGCACCGTGTTGCGTCCGCCGTCGCGCAAGCGTGATCGCGCCAGCTTGCGCAACTCGCCGTAGGCCGAGGCGAACAGCGCGTCCTTGGCGCCGGGCTCGCCAATGTTGACCCGCCGGATCAGGTCACCGATGTCGTCAGTCACGTTCCATCCTCCCAGGTCGGCCGTGAAAGTCTAACGAAGTCGGGGTGCGGCTGGACTGAACAGCGACCAGCTTTGCCCAGACGCGATGGGCCACAAACCGACTGCTTGGCAGCTGGATGGCCGCCCCGCGCCGGGCCTGGGATAACGTGTTGCGGCTCCATGCCTGTGCCCCCCAACCTGCTGAGGACATCCCGACCATGCCCACCACCCAGTACCACCTCGACGCCAGCCGCAGCCCCAAGCACTGGTACAACATCGCCGCCGATCTGCCCAGCCCGCCGCCGCCGGTGTTGCACCCTGGCACGCTGCAGCCCATCGGCCCGAGCGACTTGGCGCCGCTGTTCCCGATGGAGCTGATCCTGCAGGAGGTGTCCACCGAGCGCGACATCCCCATCCCCGAGCCGGTGCGTGAGGTGTTTCAGCTGTGGCGGCCGTCGCCGCTGTACCGCGCCCATCGGCTGGAAAAGGCCCTGGGCACACCGGCCAAGATTTACTACAAGTACGAGGGTGTGTCGCCGGCCGGCAGCCAAAAGCCCAACACCGCCGTGCCGCAGGCCTGGTTCAACGCCCAGGCCGGGGTGAAGAAGCTCAGCACCGAAACCGGCGCCGGCCAGTGGGGCTCGTCCTTGGCATTCGCCGGCAGCCTGTTCGGGCTGGATGTCACCGTCTTCCAGGTGCGGGTCAGCTACGACCAGAAGCCCTACCGCCGGGCGCTGATGGAGACCTACGGCGCGCGCTGCATCGCCAGCCCGTCGAATGAAACCGAATACGGCCGTGCGGTGCTGGCCAGCCGCGCCGACCACCCGGGCTCACTGGGCATTGCGATTTCCGAGGCGGTTGAAGTGGCCGCCCAGCGCGACGACACCAAATACGCGCTGGGCTCGGTGCTCAACCATGTGCTGCTGCACCAGACCATCATCGGCCAGGAGGCCATGCTGCAACTGGAGATGGCCGGTGACGACCCCGATGTGATCGTCGGCTGCACCGGCGGCGGCAGCAATTTCGCCGGCATCGCCTTCCCCTTCATCGGCCAGCAGTTGCGCGGCGGTGGCAAGACCAAGCAACGCCGCATCGTGGCAGTGGAGCCCGCCGCCTGCCCCAGCCTGACGCGTGGCAGATATGCCTATGACTTTGGCGACACCGGCCACATGACGCCGCTGACCAAGATGCACACGCTGGGCAGCAGCTTCACGCCGCCGGGCTTCCATGCCGGTGGCCTGCGCTACCACGGCATGGCGCCGATGGTCAGCCACCTGCACCAGCTGGGCCTGCTGCAGGCCACCGCCTACCACCAGGTGGCCTGCTTCGAGGCCGGTGTGCTGTTTGCGCGGGCCGAAGGCATCGTGCCCGCGCCCGAGGCCAACCATGCGGTCAAGGGCGCCATCGTCGAGGCGCTGCGCTGCAAGGCCGAGGGCCGCGCCGAGACCATCCTGTTCAACCTGTGCGGTCACGGCCATTTCGACATGGCGGCCTACAGCAGCTTCTTTGCCGGCAAGCTGACCGACCAGAGCTACAGCGAAGAAGAACTGGCGATGGCGCTGTCGGGCTTGCCGGCCGTGCCGGCATGACGGTTGCGCCCATGCCGTTGCCCGACCCGGTGTCGGGCACGGCCGTGCGCTTGCCCGCACCCGGTGGCCACACCACGGTGTTCGTGGCCGGCCAGGGCCCGCCGCTGCTGCTGGTGCACAGCGTCAATGCCGCCGCCTGCGCCGCCGAAGTGCAACCGCTGCACGAGCACCACCGCGCCAACCGCACCGTGTTCTCGGTTGACCTGCCGGGCTATGGCCACAGCAGCCGCACTGACATCGCCTACACGCCACGCCTGATGACCGATGCCCTGCATGCGGTGGTGGCCTTGGTCCACAGCCGCTGCGGGCCCGGCCCGGTGGATGCCTTGGCGCTGTCGCTGAGTTGCGAGTTCCTGGCCCGCGCGGCGGTGGAGCGGCCCGGCGACTACCGCAGCCTGGCGCTGGTCAGCCCCACCGGCTTCAATGGCAAGCGCAGCTGGCGTGGCACACCCGGCAGCACACGCGGGCTGCCGTGGCTGCACAGCGCGCTGCGTGGGCCGGGCAACGTTTGGGGCGGCGCGCTGTTCCGGGGCCTGACCCGGCCGGGCGTGATCCGCTATTTTCTGCAGCGCACCTGGGGTGCCAAGCAGATCGACGAAGCACTGTGGGCCTATGACGTGCTGACCACACGCCAGCCGGGTGCCGAATTCGCGCCGCTGCACTTTCTGGCGGCCAACATGTTCTCGGCCGACATCCACACGCTGTATGACCAACTGCAGCAACCAGTGTGGGTGAGCCATGGTGTGCGTGGTGACTTCACCAACTACAGCGGCAGCGGCTTTGTGCGCGCCAAGCCCAACTGGTTGTTCAGCGTCTACCCGACCGGCGCGCTGCCGCACTTCGAGCTGCCGGCGCTATTCAACGCCGATCTGGCGGCCTTTCTGGCCGGTGGCAGGCCGGGCGCGGGCTGATCGCTGCGCGGCCGTGGGGGCGCGGCACGGCCCACGCGGGCCGTTGTCCTACACGACACAGCGTCAGCTTCTGTCGGCAGGGCCTGGCAGGCCGGCGTTGTACTGGAAGGGGCCACCAAGCATGACGCGGGTGGCGACCGCTGCCCACGGGCGGCACCACAGGCACGGCGCAGTCACCAGGCTGATGCCGGTCCGTTCCACCACAAAGGTTCCAACATGCTGCTGCAACGCCCGCTCTCCATTCTTGCCCTGGCCATGGCCACCGCGCTGCCGCTGGGCCTGTCCACCACCGTGGCTGCCCAGACGGCATACCAGCAATCCCAGCAGGCGGTGCCCGCCATCTCGGCCTTTGGTGTTGACCAGGTCGACCGCCTGCGCCCGGGTGAGGTGCTGGCCTTCCGGCTCGACGGCACGCCCGACGCACGTGTCAGCCTGCAGATCGCCGGCGCGGCCAAGCCGGTGCAGATGAACGAGGTCAGCGCGGGCCGCTATGAGGGTGAGTACACCATCCGCCAACGTGACCGCCTGAGCACCGACACCACGGTGACGGCGCAGATGTTGAAGAACGGCCGGACCACCAGTGCCACGCTGGGCGAATCTTTGCTGGCCGGTGGTGCTGACCCGGTGGCTGCGGCACCGTCACAGATCAGTGCCTTCAATGTCAATGCGCCAGACAGAGTTCGCCCGGGTGACGAACTGGGCTTCTCGCTCACCGGCACGCCCGGCGGCCAGGCCAGCGTGGCGGTGCAGGGTGTGGCCAAGCGCATCCCGCTGTCCGAGGTGCGCCCAGGTGTCTACGAGGGCAGCTATGTGGTGCGGCGCAAGGACCAGGTCCGCGGCAACCTGGTGGCCGACGCCCATCTGCTGAGCAACCGGCGCGAGACCACGCTGCGCTACACCGCTGCGGCAACGGGTGACAACAACGACCAGCAGCGCCCCGCTGCCACCTGCGCCAACTGCGGCTCGGTGGTGTCGGTCAACCAGGTGCAGGTCAGGGGTGACTCACCCAACGTCATCGGCACCATCGCCGGCGGTGTGTTGGGCGGTGTGCTGGGCAGCCAGGTGGGCGGTGGCAGCGGCAAGGACCTGGCCACCATCGCCGGCGCCATCGGCGGCGCGTACGCCGGCAACCGGGTGGAGAACAACATGGACAAGAAGCAGGTGCACCGCGTCAATGTGCGGCTGGACAACGGCAGCACGCGCAGCTTCGACTATGCCGAGTCCCCCGGCCTGGCCGTTGGCACGCGGGTGAAGCTGGACAACGGCGCGCTCGCGCGCTTGTGAACCCGGCCGCCGGGCAGGCTGGGCCCGCCCGGCGGCCCTGAACCGAGGGCCCTCGGCGCGGCGCCGCGCTGGCATCATGCCCAGCCATGTTGCGCGTGCCTGTGATGCCCCTGCCAGCAATGCCCTCGCCCGGCACGCATCTGCCCGGGATGCACCTGCAGGTGCTGGGCCAGGTGCTGCTGTCGGTTGACGGCCAGACGCTGGCGCTGCCGACGCAAAAAGCCCAGGCCCTGCTGCTGTTGCTCAGCCTGGCCGGCCCGCTGCCACGCGGCCGGTTGGCAGTGTGGCTGTGGCCCGACCTGCCCGAAAGCGACGGCCGACGCAATTTGCGGCGTGAGCTGGCGCGCCTGCGCGAGGCCGGCGCCGGCGCTGCGCTGCTGGCCGACGGCGACAGCCTGCGCATCGCCCCCGGCCTGGCCATCGACGCCCAGCGCTTCGTGCTGCTGGCCGCCGCCGATGACCCTGCCGACGCGCTGCTGCTGTGGCGCGGGCCCTTGGGCGACGGGCTCACACGCGCGCCATCGGGCCCGTTCGCCGATTGGTTGGCGGCCCAGCGCCAGCACTTTGCAGCGCTGCGCCACCAGGCGCTGGCCAGCGCTGCCGCGCGGGCCGAGACCAGCGGCCAGCCCGAGCTGGCACTGCAGCACCTGCACAGCCTGCTGGCCGATGATCCACTGCAAGAGCAGCACCACCGCAGCGTGATGCGCCTGCATGCCGCCGCCGGCCGCCGTGGCGCGGCGCTGGCGCAATACCAGCGCTGCCAGGCGGCGCTGGCCGACGCGCTGGGCCTGCAACCCGATGCCTTGACCGAAGCCCTGGTTGCCCAGTTGCGCCAGGCACCTGCAGTCGCCGCAGCACCGGCACCGTTGCATGACGCGGCGCCACCCCGCTCCACCCACATCCCCCACCTCCCCACCCCAACCCCCACCCCGGCCCCCGCCCTGCCCCCCGAGTTGCCCTGGGTCGGCCGCAGCAGCGAATGGGCGGCGCTGCAATCGGCCTGGCGCGCTGGCCTGACCATCGTGATCGAGGGCGAAGCCGGCATCGGCAAAAGCCGGCTGGCGCGTGAATTTGCGGCCAGCCTGGGCGCCCATGCGCTGGCGCAGTGCCGGCGCAGCGACGCGGGCGTGCCCTATGCCTCGTTCACCCGCCTGCTGCGCCAGTTGGCCGGCCAGTCGCTGGCCGACGCCGCGCTCCCGGCCTGGGTGCGGCTGGAGCTGGCGCACCTGCTGCCGCAGTTGCGCAACGCAGCCGATGCCCAGGCCGATG
>JANNMP010000526.1:0-2876 GCA_031398015.1 Burkholderiaceae bacterium | reverse complement strand
CGGTCGATGTCGGGCCGGTCCCAACCGGTGTCGTCCAGCGAGCGCTCGACCGACAGAAAGCGCAGCTGCATCGGCCCGGTGATGCTGGCCTCACGCGCGGCGCAACGCTGCCAGGTGCCGCTGGCGGTGCGTGGGGGCGGGGCGGGGCTGGTGTCCAGCCTCGGCCGGTGCCACAGGAAGTGCGCCCGCCCGACGATCTGGATCGGCCGCAAGTGGCGCACCGTGCGCCACAGACGGCCCAGCGTGTGCAGGCGGTTCATCCAGCAAGCTGCGCGCTGCGCGCGGCGCTGTTCGCCAAGGGGGTTGACCCAGGATGTCTCATGCGCCGAGCAGGCGCTCAAGCTGTTCTGCGATGCGGGTGCCGGTGTGCCCGTCCCATTTTTCAGG
This sequence comes from Burkholderiaceae bacterium, assembly GCA_031398015.1. GTDB lineage: Bacteria > Pseudomonadota > Gammaproteobacteria > Burkholderiales > Burkholderiaceae_C > Pseudaquabacterium. Next base: position 2,489 of record JANNMP010000526.1, on the reverse strand, counting down.
AATGCTGCCCTTCTTCCACTGGCCGGCAAACAGCCGGTCCAGCGCGGGCTGAAGCGCCGCCGGGTCGGTGCCGATCAACTCATTGGTGCCGATGCTCACGGTCTCTGGTCGCTCGGTGGAATCACGCAGCGTGATGCAGGGCACACCCAGCACGGTGGTCTCTTCGGTGATGCCACCCGAGTCAGTGATCACGCCCTTGGCATGGCGCACCAGGTGGTTGAATTCCAGATACGGCTGCGGGTCAACCAGCAACAGGCCGGCGGGCTTGTCGGGCATGGCTGCCAGGGTCTTGGCAGTGCGTGGATGAACCGGGAAGACCACCGGCACACCGCGCACGGCCTCGTCCACCGCCCGCAGCAGCCGGGCAAAGCCCGACAGGTCGTCCACATTGGCCGGACGGTGCAGGGTCATCACGAAGTAGCCGCCTGGCTGCAAGCCGGCTTCGGCCCAGAACGCAGGTGGGCGCAACCGGTCCAGATTGGCCAGCAGGGTGTCGATCATGGTGTTGCCGACGAAGAAGATGCGCCCATCGTCCACCCCGCTGCGGCGCAGGTTGGCATTGGCGACCTCGCTGGTGGTGAAGAACCAGTTGCTGATCGCGTCGGTCACCATGCGGTTGATCTCCTCGGGCATGCCCCAGTCGCCCGAGCGGATGCCAGCCTCCACATGCGCCACAGGCACGCCCAGCTTCTGCGCCGCAATGGCGCAGGCCATGGTCGAAGTGACGTCACCGACCACCAGGCAGAGCTGGCTGCGGGCATCAAGCAGCAGCCGCTCGTAACGCACCAGGATGGCCGCCGTCTGCTCGGCCTGTGTGCCCGAGCCCACCTCCAGGTTGACATCGGGCGCCGGGATGCCGAGCTGGGTGAAAAAATCACCCGACATGCGCTCGTCATAGTGCTGGCCGGTGTGCACCAGGCGAAAGCGCAGACGGCTGCCCTGTGCCTGGCGGGCCCAGATCGCATGGATGATCGGCGCCACCTTCATGAAGTTGGGCCGCGCGCCGGCGATGATGTCGATCAAGGGGCCAGCGGTGGTCATCGCAGGGCTCTTTCAATGTCGATGCTGATGCGGCTGACCTCCAGCAGTTCAGCCAGCGTGATGGGGGCCGGGCCGCCCGTCTGCACAGCCTGCACGAATGCTCGCGCGCAATCGGCCTGGCCTTTGTCCTGCCGCCACAAATTGAGCTTGCGAAAGCCCGGCCAGCCAAAGCCGGTGAGCTTGCGGAAGTTGTCCAGCTGCAGCACCCGCCCGCCGGCAAACACCTCCAGCCGCTCTTTGGCGAATGCCTTGCTGCCATTGGCCAGGTAGTGGATGGTGCCGATCGAGCCGTCGTCAAAGCGCAGGCCCACGCTCACGCTGTCGCGCGTGCCGGCGTCCATCGCCAGCACCTGGTGGGCACTGATCGGCGCTGCCGCCAGGAAGCGCAGCAGGTCCACGAAGTGGCAGCCCTCCCCCAGCAGGCGGCCGCCGCCAATCTCAGGGTCTTGCGTCCAGTGGTTGGCCGGGATGGCCCCGGCATTGACTGTCATCACAAAGGCCTTGGGCCCGGGCGCACCCGCCAGCAGCGCGTGCATCTTGCGCACCTGTGGCGCCAAGCGGCGGTTGAAGCCCACCATCAGCAGCTGCTGGGGCGCTGCAGCGGCAGCGCTGGCAATGCGGGCCAGCTCGGCATGGCTGAGCGCCAGCGGCTTCTCCACGAACACATGCTTGCCAGCGGCCAGTGCGTCCACCACATAGCTGGCATGGGTGTCGTGCCGGGTGCTGACCACCACCACATCGGTGCCGGCATCGGCCAGCAGTGCAGGTGCATCGGTGCTGGCGTGGGCGAAGCCGAACTTGCGCCCCAGGTGCACGCTGCCCGCGCTGGCCGAAGCCGCGATTTGCTTGAACTGCACCCCCGCGGCCTTGAATGCCGGAATGAGCACCGCCCCGGCATAGTTGCCCGCGCCGATGACGCTGACGCCCAGCGCACCTGCACCAACATGCGCACCCGCACCCAGCGCAGGTGCCCTGACAGGCGCCGGCAGCGCCACCGTGCGCGCCTGCCGGGCCACCAGCGCATCGCCCGCCGAAGCCGCCGGGTAAGCCAGCAAGATGCCCAGCGAAGGCTCGGCGCCGCCCACCACCGCATAGGCCTGCTGGGCGCTGGCAATGTCGAAGCGGTGCGACACCAGCGGCGCCACCTGCAGCTGCCCGCTGGCCAGCATGTCCAGCACCGCTTCGAAGTTGCGCTGCTCGGTCCAGCGCACGAAACCCACCGGGTAGTCCTGCCCCTTCTCTTCGTAGTTCGGGTCGTAGCGCCCCGGGCCGTAAGAGCAAGACACCTGGAAGGTCAGCTCCTTCTGGAAGAAGTCGGCGCGCGACAGTTCCAGCCCCGTCACTCCCACCAGCACGATGCGCCCGCGCTTGCGGCACATCAGCGCAGCTTGGTGCACGGGCTCGTTGCTCTTGGTGGATGCGGTGATGATCACCGCGTCCACCCCACG
>JANNMP010000461.1:0-3444 GCA_031398015.1 Burkholderiaceae bacterium | reverse complement strand
GCTGCTGCTCAGCGGCAAGATGCTGACCGGCCGCGATGCGGCGCACAAGCGCATCCAGGACATGCTGGCCAAAGGCGAGAAGCTGCCGGTGGACTTCAGCAACCGCGTCATCTACTACGTCGGCCCGGTGGACCCGGTGCGCGACGAAGTGGTGGGCCCGGCCGGCCCGACCACCGCCACCCGCATGGACAAGTTCACCGAGATGATGCTGGCCCAGACCGGCCTGATCGCCATGGTGGGCAAGGCCGAGCGCGGGCCGCTGGCGATCGAGGCGATCAAGAAGCACAAGAGCGCGTACCTGATGGCCGTGGGCGGCGCCGCCTACCTGGTGGCCAAGGCCATCCGCGGCGCCAAGGTACTGGCCTTTGCCGACCTGGGCATGGAAGCGATCTACGAGTTCGATGTCAAGGACATGCCGGTGACGGTGGCGGTGGATTCACAGGGCACCAGCGTGCATGACACCGGGCCGAGGCTGTGGAAGGCGAAGATCGCGGGGATTCCGGTCGTGGTGGCTTGATGCCCCTTCACTGGCCGTTTGGATGCATGACCGCGCGAGAGCGTGGCATCAACTGACTCTCAAGCAACCAGGGCTGCGCCACATTGCTTGACACACTTTGGCGGCCATGGCGTCAGTGCAGTCGCGGCTGATGCAGGCAGCCAAGGTCGGCCGCTGCTGAGGCCAGGCGTTTGTCGCGCGTCCACAAGGCACAAGCCTGTGTCAGCCGCGCAGCGGCCAGCAAGTGCACATCGGCCCAGCCGATGCCGCGGCCGGCCAGTGCGTGGCGTTCGACGAATGCCAGGGTCTCGTCTTGCGTGCCGGCCACCGCCATGGGCAAGGCGCGCAACTGCGTCAGGAAGGCCAAGCGCTGGCGCAGATGGCCGCACGCCAGCTCCCCGATCACGAACGGGTGGCACAGAACCTCGTCGGCCACCAGCAGGCGGCCCAGTTCGGCATCGGCTCGGCGCAGATGGTCGATCCAGATTGACGAGTCGACCAAGATCATTTCGCGCTGCGCGGTTTGCGCGGCGCGGGTGCAGCCACCGCAGGCCGCGAGCGGCGACGTGGCGGAATTGCCGCTGTTGGATCGCTGCCACCCAGCAAGGACAGCCGGCGTGCCGCCTCGCGCTGGATCAACAGGCGCAGGCCGTTGTGAATCAAGGTGCTTCGCTCGGCCACGCCCGTCATCTCGTGGGCTTTTGCAAGCAGCTCGTCGTCAAGGGTGATGGTGGTGCGCATGCGCGTCTCCGTGCACTGTGAAAGTGGTTTGACTGTACATCGAGCATTGCATCAACTGGTGCGGCTTTTGATGTTGCCTACCGGGCTGCCCGTCAAGCGCCGGCACGCTGTGGCCCGGTTGGCTCGTCGCCGTTCGGGCGTGCTTGCGCCACTGCGCCAGCCACCACCCCATGCACCACCCGCTGCGGGTACGGAATCTCCACCCCCTGCGCGTTGAGCAAGCCCAGGATCGCCAGGTTCACATCGCCGACCGCGTTCTGCTGGCCGTTGACCGGATCCTTGATGCAGAACGACACCGTCAGCTCCAGGCCGCTGTCAGCAAAGGCCGACAGCCGCACCAACGGCGCGGGCTCGTCCAGCACCCTGGGTACGGCCGCCACTGCAGCAATCAGTGGCGGCATCAGCGCCGCCACGTCAGTGCCATAGCCCACCTGCACCACCGTGGTCAGCACCAGCTCGCTGTCGGCGTAGGTCAGGTTCTCCACCCGCTGGGTGATCATCATTTCATTGGGCACGATCGCCTCGCGCCCGCTGGGCGCCTTGATCAGCGTGTAGCGGGTGGTGATGTCGCTGATGCGGCCCTCGAAGTTGTCCACCCGCACCAGGTCACCGATGCGCAGGCTGCGCTCGGCCAGGATGACGAAGCCCGAGACGTAATTGGCCGCCAGCCGCTGCAGGCCCAGGCCGATGCCCACGCCCACCGCGCCGCCCATCACCCCCAGCGCGCCCAGCGGGATGCCGGCGGCCGACAGCGCCACCAGCAGGCCCACCAGCAGCAGCACAGCGCGGGTGGCGTTGGCGGCCATCTTGCGCACGCTCAGGTGCACGGTGCTGGCGCGCAGCAGGCGCTGCTCGATGGTGGGCGACAGCCACAGCTTCACCTGCAGCACCGCCACCGCACTGAGTGCGCCTGCGACCGGGCTGCGCAGGCTGACCGGCGCGCCGCCGATCTTCCAGCTCACCGCGTCCATCTCTTCCAGCAGCACTGGCAGCAGGCCGGTCAGCCACAGCACGGTGGCGATCCACACGCCCCAGCTCAGCGTGCGCTCGGTGGCCCGCACCAGGGCCGAGCTGGGGAAGGCCGCGCGCAGCACCCGCACCGACACGCGGATCAGCGCCAGGCTGACGAGCATCGGCACCGCCAGCTTGAACACCACCACCGGCACCGCGCTGAACAGCGGTGCCAGCGCCTGGCTGCGCATGGCCAGCCCGGCCAGCAGCGCCAGCAACAGCGCCAGGACGGGGAACAGCGCGCCGTCAAAACCACGGCGGCCGAACCAGATGCCGTTCTGGCTGACCACCCGGCCGTCAGCGTCCAGCGGGTCGGCCGGACGCAACAGCGACGTGATCAGCCAGGCCAGCCCCAGGCAGCCCAGCAGCAGCGCCAGCCCCAGCAGCGCGGTGGGGCGGGTCAGTGCGGCCAGAACCTCGTTGAGTGACTGAACCTCGGTCATCGGCGCGTTGGCGTGTGCAGCCGCGCGGCTGGCTCAGGCATCGGCCAGCACGCGCAGATGCGCCACCACGCTGCGGCCCAGCGCGCTCAGCGCATAACCGCCCTCCAGGCAGGAGACGATGCGGCCGTTGCAATGCCGGGCGGCCAGGTCTTTCAGACGCAGGGTGATCCAGGTGTAGTCGGCTTCCACCAGGCCCAGCTGGGCCAGCTCGTCTTCACGGTGGGCGTCAAAGCCGGCGCTGATGAACAACATCTGCGGCGCAAAGTTCTCCAGCCGCGGCAGCCACATGGCGTCGATCACCTCACGCACCGCCATGCCCCGGGTGTAGGGCGGCACCGGCACGTTGACCATGTTGCTGCCTTTGGGCTGCGCGCCGGTGTGCGGGTACAGCGGGTGCTGGAAGAAGCTGCACATCAGCAGCCGCTCGTCACCGGCGATGATGTCTTCGGTGCCGTTGCCGTGGTGCACGTCGAAGTCGATGATCGCCACCCGCTGCAGGCCCAGCACGTCCAGCGCATGCAGCGCCGCCACCGCCACGTTGTTGAAGAAGCAGAAGCCCATGCTCTGGCTGCGCATCGCATGGTGGCCGGGCGGGCGGATGGCGCAGAACGCGTTATCCACCTCGCCGCCCACCACCGCCTCGGTGGCTGCCACCGCCGCGCCGGCCGCGTGCAAGGCGGCTTGCCAGGTGCCGGGGCCCACGATGGTGTCGGGGTCGATGTGGCGCGGTGCGCCGCTGGCCTGCACCTGGGC
>JANNMP010000561.1:0-2140 GCA_031398015.1 Burkholderiaceae bacterium | reverse complement strand
TCAGGCCTTTGCGTTCAGCCACCGTTTCATGCATCAACACGCAAGCGCCAGCGCCGTCTGAAAACTGGCTGGCGTTGCCTGCCGTGACGATGCCTCCGGGCAGCGCCGAGCGCAGGCCGCTCACACCTTCGAGCGTGGTGTCGCCGCGAATGCCTTCATCGGCGCCAATCGTCACCTGCTTGCGTGTCAGCCGGCCGCTGGCCTTGTCGACCACGCCCATCACGGTGGTCATGGGCACGATCTCGTCATTGAACTTGCCCGCCGCCGCCGCGGCAAATGCGCGTTGCTGGCTGCGCACGCCGTATTCGTCTTGCGCCAGCTTGGGGATGTTGTAGCGCTTGATCACCTGCTCGGCGGTCTGCAGCATGTTCCAGTACAGCTCGGGCTTGTGCTCGGCCAGCCACGGGTCCACCCGCATGTGCTTGTTCGATTCGTTCTGCACGCAGCTGATCGACTCGACACCGCCGGCCACGATCGCCGGGCAGCCTTCGGTCATCACCCGTTGCGCGGCCAGTGCAATGCTTTGCAGGCCCGACGAGCAAAAACGGTTGATGGTCAGGCCGGCGGTGGTGACCGGCAGCCCGGCGCGCAGCGCGATGGCCCGCGCGATGTTGCCGCCGGTGGTGCCCTCGCCAAAGGTGCCGCCCATGATCACGTCTTCCACCTCGGCGGGGTCGATGCCGGCCCGCGCCACCGCATGCTGCACCGCATGGCCGCCCAGCGTGGCGCCATAGGTCATGTTGAATGCGCCCTTCCAGCTCTTGGCCAGGCCGGTGCGCGCGGTTGAAACAATCACTGCGTCTGTCATGTGGTGTCTCCCGGGTTCAGTTGAAAGTCTTGCCTTCGTCGGCCAGGCGCACCAGCAGCGGCGCCGGCTGCCATGACGCATCGGCCCCCGGCTCGGCGGCAAAGCGGCGCAGCGCGCGCACGACATTCGGCAAGCCCACGGTGTCGGCATACAGCATCGGCCCGCCCCGGTGCAGCGGGAAGCCGTAACCGTTCAAGTAGACGATGTCGAGGTCGCTGGCGCGCGCGGCGATGCCTTCTTCCAGGATGCGCGCGCCCTCGTTCACCAGCGCATAGATGGCGCGTTCCACCACCTCGTCGTCGCTGATCTTGCGCGGCGTGATGCCGTTGGCGGCGCGGTACTCGCCGATCAGCTGTTCGGTGGTGGCGTCGGGGATCGGGTCACGCTTGCCGGCTTCATAGCGGTACCAGCCCGAGCCGGTTTTCTGGCCATAACGCCCAGCCTCGCACAGCTTGTCGGCGACATTGGGCTTGAGTTCAACCCCGGCCTCGGCGGCCTTGCGCTTGCGTGTGGCCCAGCCGATGTCAAGCCCCGCCAGGTCACCCATGCGGAACGGGCCCATCGCCATGCCGTATTTCTGCAGCGCACCGTCGATCTGCTGCGGCAGGGCACCGGCGTTGATCAGCCCGGCGGCCGCCGCGCCATAACGCGCCAGCATGCGGTTGCCGATGAAGCCGTCGCACACGCCCGAGACCACCGCGATCTTCTTGATCGTCTTGGCCACCGCCATGCTGGTGGCCAGCACGTCGGGCGCGGTCTTGGCGCCACGCACCACTTCCAGCAGGCGCATCACATTGGCGGGGCTGAAGAAGTGCAGGCCCACCACATCCTGCGGCCGTTTGGTGAAGCCGGCGATGGTGTCGACGTTCAAATAGCTGGTGTTCGACGCCAGGATGGCGCCGGGCTTGCACACCCGGTCCAGCGTCTCGAACACGGTTTTCTTCACGTCCATGTTTTCGAACACCGCCTCGATCACCAGGTCGACATCGGCAAAGGCCTCGTAGCTGAGGGTGCCCGACACGGCTGCCATGCGCTGCTCAACCTGCTCGGGCGTGAGCTTGCCCTTCTTCATCGTGTTTTCGTAGTTGCGGCGGATGGTGGCCAGGCCCTTGTCGAGTGCCTCTTGCTTCATCTCCAGCAGCACCACCGGGATGCCGGCGTTCAAGAAGTTCATCGTGATGCCGCCGCCCATGGTGCCGGCACCGATGACGCCGACCTGGGCTATGCGGCGCAGGGCTGCGCTGTCGGGTACGTCGGGCAGCTTGGTGGCCGCGCGTTCGGCGGAAAACACGTGCCTGAGCGCGCGCGACTCGGGCGTGTTCATCAAGCTCA
>JANNMP010000418.1:0-6132 GCA_031398015.1 Burkholderiaceae bacterium | reverse complement strand
CGGCAAGATCAACTTCGGCCGCTGGATGCAAGGCCAGAGGCTGGAGCTGCGGGTGGCCACCATCCCCACCGCCAACGGCCTGGAAGACGTGGTGATGCGCCTGCTGGCCAGCGCCAAGACCCTGCCGCTCGAAGGCATGGGACTGCAGCCCGACACGCTGGCCAAACTGAAGGCAGTGGTCGAGCGGCCCTACGGCATGGTGCTGTGCGTGGGCCCCACCGGCAGCGGCAAGACCACCACCCTGCATGCCGCGCTGGGCCACATCAACACGCCCGAGCGCAAGATCTGGACCGCCGAAGACCCGGTTGAAATCACCCAGCCCGGCCTGCGCCAGGTGCAGGTGAATCCCAAGATCGACTGGACCTTTGCCAAGGCACTGCGCGCCTTCCTGCGCGCCGACCCGGATGTGGTGATGGTCGGTGAAATCCGCGATGCCGAAACCGCCCACATGGCGGTGGAAGCCAGCCTGACCGGCCACCTGGTGATGAGCACGCTGCACACCAACAGCGCGCCCGAGACCGTGACCCGGCTGCTCGACATGGGCATGGACCCGTTCAGCTTTGCCGACAGCCTGCTGGCGGTGCTGGCCCAGCGCCTGGTGCGCCGCCTGTGCAAGCACTGTGTCACCACCCGCCCCGCCACGCCCGAAGACCTGCAGGGCCTGGTCGACGGCTACCTCTACTCGTTCCCTGACCCGGCGCTGCGCCCCGACGGTGACGCCCTGCTGGCCGGCTGGACCGAGCGCTTCAGCGTTGAAGGCAAGCTGCTGCACCACCATGCGCCGGGCTGCAGCCACTGTGACAACAGCGGCTTCGGCGGCCGCGTCGGCCTGCACGAGCTGCTGGTGGTCAGCCGCGAGCTGCGCCACCTGATCCAGACCAGCGCCCGCGCCGAAATGCTGCAAGGTGCGGCGATGGGCGAAGGCATGCGCACCCTGCGCCAAGACGGCATCCTGAAAGTGCTGGCGGGGCTGACCTCGATTGAAGAGGTGCGGGCCATCAGCAACAGCTGACGGCCGCTGCGCTGCCAAGTCCCCCCGAGGTTCGGGGGGAGGCCTGCTGTGTGGGAATGTTCTTCGCCATCATTCCTGCGCGCCGCTGTTGGCGCAGGGAGTGAAGCACATGGTGACTTGGGTCGTTGGCCGCCGCTGGGCCGAAGTCTTGCTGGGTTGTGTGGCCTGCCAGGTGCCGATGGCAGCGGCGCAGGCGCAGGTGCTGAGCATTGAATCCGAGTACGCGCTGAGAGACAGTTTTGTCGACTGGACCTCGCAGACCACCATCCCGACCGTGTTCAATCCGATCTACGGTGAGCAGTCCGAGCGGCCCTTCTTTGCGGCGCTGGGCACGCTGGTGTCCAGCCGTGCGCAGCTCTTCGTCGGCACCAAGACAAACATCAATGCAGGCTGCCTGCTGCAAGTGCGCTGCGGCGAGAGCACCAGCGCGTTGCGGTTCACGCATGTGGCGACAGGGCAGTTCATCGGCACGCCAACACTGACCTTGACCAGCCAGGGGCAGTTTGTGGCGTCGAACTACCCACCGCCGGAGGTTGACTTCATGCCCAGCTACCTGGGCCGCATGGAAAACAACAGCGGCTGGCAGGTGACGCCGGCCGGGCCCGAGCCGCTGCAGGTGCGGCACCAGCTCAATCTGGCGCCAGGCGTGTGGATGGAGGGCAACGGTTTCCAGATCGAAGGCCAACTGGGATTGATACAACGCTACGTCCCGCACTCGGTGGGGCGTTACATCCAGGATGGCGTGCGTGCTGCTGCCGCCAACGGCGCCACCACCAACCTGTCGGCTGCCGCTGCGGCGGCGGGTTATGTGCGCGTGCTGCGCACCAGCAGCGGCGAAACGTCGGGCAACAATCAAAGTTTGCGCAACGCTGAGTACGAGTTGTATGGCTACGGCAGCGGGCTGGCGTTTCGCAGTGGCCAGGTCTTCAGCTTCGGCAATGGCAGCACGGGCGACCAGAACCTGAATGGCTTTGTCGGCATGCCGCTGGTGCAGACACCGGCCGGCGCGGGTGGGTACCACGTCGTCAAGCAACTCGGCCGCAACATCCCGGGGCTGAAGTCGGCGTGGACAGCGCTGTTCGGCGCACCGCCTGGGCAGACCACCCAATTGCCCGGCACCACCGATGTGTTCGGCGGCCTGGGCAGCAACACCGACGGGTTTCTGCACGGGCTGCGGGGTGACCCGGTGACCACCCTGGGCGGCTGCATCGACGTGGGTGCCTGCGGCGATGACCCACCACCAGGGCCCAACCGCCAGCGGTCGGGCCCGGTTGCCATCGACGCTGCGGGCCAGGACAGCGCGGTTGCGCCGGTGGTGGTGGTCAGCGACAGCACCATGGTCGATGGCTCGACCGTCACAGCCACCTTGTATGCACAGGCTGATCCGCAAGCCACACACGCGGCCCTGCGCCTGCCCGCCTTTGACGACCACCTGTTCACCGCCATCGGCGGCGGGTTTGCCGGCTTTCGGCTGCTCAGCACCGCTGCGGCTGCCACTGCGGCGTGGCTGGCTGTGACCGACGGCACCCAGGACCTGCTGCTGCCACTGGGCGCCGGCCGGTTCAGCTTTCTTGCGCTGCTGGGCCAGCCGGTGCAGACATTCGCGCTGTTCGGCCTGGACGTGTCGCAGCTGGTGGGCGACACGGCCAGCATCGAGCTGGTCTTCGACGGCACAGCACCCGAGTTTGTGCAGACCATCAGCATCAGCGCCGTGCCAGAGCCGGCAGCGGCGCTGTTGCTGGCGTTGGGGCTGGCGTTGGGGCTGGCGGCCATCGCTGCGAGGCGGCAGCCGCTTGGGCGCAGCCTGCTGTTCAGCCGCGCGCTGCGCGCCACCTGATCGAGCTCGGCGGCCGCGCCGACGTGCGGCTCAAGCCGGTGTGGCCAGCAGCGGGTTGACGATGCTCAGCCGGCCGTCAATGCGCTGGCCATGCTGCATGTCCTCGCTGTAGAGCGTGGTGCAGCCGGCGTCCAGCGCGGCGGCCACGATCAGGCTGTCCCAGAAGCTCAGCGCCAGGCTTTGGCGCAGTTGCGACGCCAGCAGGTGCTGGGCTTCGCTGTCTGGATGCAACTTGCAGGCGGGATACCACTCGCTGATCCAGCGTTGCAGGCCAGGCTCGTCCAGTGCGGATTTTTTCAACAGGTTGACGCAAACCTCGCGCACCACCTGCGAATTGATGACAGGGCGTTGCAACCGGTCGATGAACTGCCGTGCGCGCTGTTGGCGCGCATCAGGCAAGCGGGCGTCGGGTGTCAGCAGCGCATACAACCAAATGTTGGAATCGACGAACTCAGGCACGGGCATTGGCCTCGTCGCGGCTCAACGGTGTGAAAGCAGGCACCTCGATGGGATGCGCGAACCACGCCGACAAGGGCGACTGCCCCAGGCTGGCAGGCGCGGGCTCCAGGGCCGCCGCAGCAGCCCGGCGGCTGGCCAGGAACTCGACGAAATCGAACACCTCGGCCTGTTGGGCGGGGCTGAGGGTCTGCAAGCGCTGCTGGATCAGGTCGGCATAGGTCATGGGCGGCCTCGGCGGGCTGATGACGTGGGTGCTGACACACCGTTGTCGTGACACGGCGGCTGGCAGCGATTGTCACCCGCGCATGGCGGCGAGGCACTGGCAGCCTCAGGCAGCGTCGCGGCGGCGCAGCACAGCGCCCAGCAGCGCCAGGCCGCCGATCAGCAGCGCCCAGCTGCCTGGCTCGGGCACCGGCGTGATGGCGTTGTCAACCAGCCGGCCGGCCAGGTCGAACGGCGTGGCCGTGCCGTAGCGGGCAGCGGTGATCACGCCGTCCAGGCCGCCTTCAGCACTGGGCGCGGTGATGAAGTCGGCCAGCGCTTCCTGGTAGCTGATGGTGTTGACCGCGTTGTCGAACAACACCCCAAGCGCAGCAAAGGGGTAGCCGTCGCCGCCGTTGGCGGTGAAGTCGATGGTCGCCATCGACACCGTGCGCGCGCCGGCCTGCAACTGGCCGTTGGCCACCAGCACCGTGCCATCGGCCAGGGTGATCGACAGCACCCGGTCACCGGCAGCGCGGCTGGTGTCGTAGACCACCCGCATGCCCGAGATCTGGGCAAAGCGGCCGTTGATGGCGCCGCTGGGCGAGGCCGTGGCCACCGAATGTTCCAGCGCCGCTTTCAGCTGCGCCGCGCTGACGGCCGGCGCGGTTTTCACCAGGTTGGTGAAGGGCAGCACGTTGAAGGTGTCAGCCACGGTCACGTCGCCTGCGGCGATGTCGGCGCGGATGCCACCGGCGTTCTGGATCGCCACGTCGGTGCCGCCGGCAAAACGCATGGCATCGGCCACCAGGTTGCCCAGGTTGGTTTCGGCATTGCGCACGCCTGCCGTGAAGCTGCCCGGCAGACCCGGCGCGCCGCGCTGGCTGCCGGCCAGGAAGACCTGCGAGCTGCCGATCTTGGTGGCGTTCAACACATCGACATAGGCCTTCACCGGGTCGACCACGGTGGTCTGCAAAAAACTGTCGCCAGACACCCGGTCGGCGTCGGCCGCAGCGCCGCTGACCCGCAGCATGCGGCTGGACGCCACGGCTCTGACCCGGCCGGTGGCGTCGTCGATGTTCAGGTTCAGCTCGCCGACATAGCGGTTGCCGAAGTTCGAGGTGAGCACGGCCACCGCTTTGCCGTCGGCATCACTGACGAACTGCGGCATGCCGCTGATGGCGCGGCTGTCGCCGGGCAGCAGCAGGTCGCCGGCGTCGGCCATCAGCTCATGGCCGCCGCCTGACAGCACCACGTCCACACCCCGCAGGCTCGGGATCACGATGGTCTTCTCGTTGCTCCAGTTCTGCAGGTGGCTCATCAACACCACCGTGGTAGCGCCGGCGGCACGCGCGGCGTCCACATTGGCTTGCACCAGGCCGGCCATGGCCAGCAGGTTCTGCTGCTCGTTGGCATTGCCGTTGTAGGCCAGCAGGCCCAGCGAGCCGGGTGAGGAGATGCGCGGCAACAGCGGCGTGGTGGCACCGACCAGCGCCACCTTGTGGCCGGCATTGGTGCTGACCATCTTGTAGGCCGCCACGGTGCCGGCGGCCTGCAGGCCGGCAAAGTCGGCCGAGGCGCTGAAGTTCAGGTTGCTCGACAGGTACGTGGTGCCGGCAACGGCCGCAAAGCGCGCTGCGGTGGCCGGGCCCTCGTCGAACTCATGGTTGCCGAACACAGCGGCATGGAAGCCGATGTGGCGCATGGCAATCGCGTCGTAGTAGTCCTGCCCACCATCTGTGAATGCAGTGCCCAGGTTGGCCTTGCTGGCGTTCCAGCGCGGGCCGGGCAAAAAGGCGTCACCGGCGTTGAGCTTGAGCACCGTGGCGCCGGCTGCCAACGCCGCTGTCTCGGCGGCAAACAGCACACTGGCCATGCGGTCAACGCCGCCATAGAACGAGATGGCCTGGGTGGCGCTGTTGCGCAAATTGCCTTGTGCTGACAGCAGCCAGCTCTCCTGGTCACCGACATGCAGCAGGGTGAGTGTTTCGGCCTGCAGCGGCGCAGTGGCCAGCCAGGCGGCGCAGGCAACGGTGCACAGGCGCAGGGCTCGCGGGCCGGTGGAGACAGAAGGTGTCATGGCGGAGTCCGGGCAAAGTGGCGAGGCAGTATGCAACGGATGCCGCCGTCTTGAACCCGTGGTGACAAGCTGCGTGGCGCCCGCAGCAACCCCACGAACCGGGGGCCGGCGCCGCACAGCGCCGGCCTCGGCCGGCCCCGTCAGGGCTTGCGCCAGCCCACCTTGGCCGCAGCAAACATCTGCCCCAGCGCACCGCTGTCGGTGAGCGCATTGACCGCCGCCTGCAGCGAGCGCGCCAGGTCGTCCAGCGTCTCCAGCGTCGGCGCCTTGGCCAGATCGCGGGCGATCATCACGCGCTCGCGGTCGTACGGCGCAAAGATCTGCACCCGCGGGTTGGCGGCCATCAGCGGCCGGTCCACCGGCACATGCAGCAGCACGTCGGCCGGGCCGAAGCCCAGGCAGTGCCCGCGCCACACCTGGTTGCGCAGGTCGTCGTTCATGTGCTCGTCGGCATTGAACGGCAGCAGGCTCAGCTTGACGTCCAGCGCCTTGGCCAGCGCGCCGGCCAGCGCCACATCGATGCCCTGGCCGGCCACATGGAAC
>JANNMP010000408.1:0-2460 GCA_031398015.1 Burkholderiaceae bacterium | reverse complement strand
GACCTTGACGATGCCCTCGAACGCCGACATCACGTTGTTGTCGGTCGGCGCGTAGATCACATCGACCTTGCCGACCAGGCTCTGCGCCGCGCTGGCCACATCGACGGTGCGCGCTGCGGCGCCCTCGACCAGCGTCATGCCTGCGGCCGGCACGGCCTTCTTCAGCGCCTCAATGATCGACACCGAATTGGCCTCGCCCGGGCTGTAGATCACGCCGACGCGCTTGGCGCCGGGAATCACGCGCTTGATCAGTTCGAGATGCTTGTCCAGCGGCGAGACATCGGACACACCGGTGACGTTGCTGCCAGACGCGTCCCAGGTCTTGACCAGCTTGGCGGCCACCGGGTCGGTGACGGCGCTGTAGACGACAGGGATGTCCTTGGTCGCCGCAACCACGGCCTGGGCCGAAGGCGTGGCGATGGCGACGATCACGTCCGGCCGGTCGCCGACGTACTTGCGGGCGATCTGCGCTGCGGTGCCGGTGTTGCCTTGGGCGCTCTGGAATTCGTACTTCAGGTTCTTGCCGGCTTCGAAACCGGCGGCCTTCAACTCATCCTTGACGCCGTCGCGCACCGCGTCGAGGGCCTTGTGTTCGACGATCGCCGTGACGGCAACCGACTTGTCGGCGGCGTGGCTGGGGGCAGCGGCAGCGGTCAGCGCGGCGGCGAGCAAGGTCAGAGAGGTACGCAGGAAAGAATGTTGCACGTTGAGGTCCTGATGAGAAGAAGGCCGAAGGGTCATCGTCGAAAAGCCGACCGGGCCGGGAACCGTATGAGCTCCACTACCGTACAGCTTTCCATAGGGAGAAGTTTGAATATCCAGGCGAAGAATTGGCTTTCATCTGAGGTCAGGGCTAACCCTCGGGGACGAAATATGATTGCGCGTCCTTGCCAATATGGGAGAAGAGCTTGCATGTCATTGATCTGGATCAGATCGACCGCAGAATCCTCGGCTTTCTGCAGTCACAGGGACGTGCGTCCAACCTGGAACTGGCCCAGGCCGTCGGCCTGTCGCCCGCGCAATGCCACCGGCGTCATCGGCGGTTGGAGGAGCAAGGCGTCATCGCCCGCTACGAGACGCGCCTGGACCCCGCCCGGCTGGGCTTGAGCGTCGTGGCTTTCATCCATGTGGCGATGGAGAAAGGCCACATTCGCGACCTGAAGAAGTTCACCGACGTGATCGTCGATCTGCCGGAGGTCCTGGAGTGCTACTCAGTGACTGGCGATTTCGACTACGTGATCAAGGTGATCGCGCGCGACCTGAAGTCGCTGTCGCAGTTCCTGATGGACAAGCTGATGCGGCTGCCGGGTGTCAACGGCGTGCGTTCGAGCGTCTGCCTCGACGAGATCAAGTGCACCAGTTCGTTGCCGCTGCCGGAGTGACGCGGCGCATTGCCGGCCCGTCATCGCGCGGGCATGTCGTATCGATGCCGGCCGAGCTTGTTGCCGACAGGATGGGCGTCTTCCTCAACGAGCAGCGAGCACAAGACTCGTCGGCGCGATGATGCTCGAGCAGACCGAGGACCGGGACTTCTTCGGCACCGGCGTCGCCACCTGGACGACGGCCCTTGTCGAGCTGTACTTCACCGACCCAGACCCAGGACTGGTGGAACACTGACCATGCCTGGCCCAGACCAACGATGAACGAAGCCGACACCCGCGCCGAGCACATCGACCCCGCACTCCAAGCCGCCGGCTGGGGCGTGGTCGATGGCAGCCGGGTGCGGCGCGAGGTGATCGCCCCGGGCCGGCTGCAGGGCCGGGGCCAGCGCAGCCAGGCCGACATTGCCGACGACGTGCTGGTCTACCGCAACACCCGGCTGGCAGTGATCGAGGCCAAGGCCTGGGGAAAGGCCCACACCGAGGGCCTGGGCCAGGCCAAGCACTACGCCGCCAAGCTGGCGCTGCGCTTTGCCTACAGCACCAATGGCCAGGCCATCTACGGCGTGGACATGGCCACCGGCACCGAGGGCGATGTGGCCGCCTACCCCGGCCCCGATCAGCTCTGGGCGATGCACTTCGCCGATGCCGACCCCGCCACCACCACCTGGCGTGACCGCTTCGCCGCCATCCCGTTCGAGGACAAGGGCGGCACCTGGCAGGGCCGCTACTACCAGGACATCGCGGTGGCGCGGGTGCTGCAAGCCATCGCCGCCGGGCCGCAGTTGCCCAGCCTGCGCATCCTGCTGACGCTGGCCACTGGTACCGGCAAGACCTTCATCGCTTTCCAGCTGGCCTGGAAGCTGTTCCACAGCCGCTGGAACCTGGCCGACTGGCGCGCCGGCACGCTGCCAAGCCGGCGCCCGCGCGTGCTGTTTCTGGCTGACCGCAACAACCTGGCCGACCAGGCCTACAACGCCTTCTCGGCCTTTGCCGACGATGCGCTGGTGCGCATCGACCCAGATGACATCCGCAAGAAGGGCCGCGTGCCAACCAACGGCAGCATCTTCTTCACCATCTT
>JANNMP010000359.1:0-7213 GCA_031398015.1 Burkholderiaceae bacterium | reverse complement strand
CGCGCCACCACCATCGCGGTGGTGGCCACCAATGCGCGCCTCACCAAGGCACAGGCCAACAAGGTGGCGCAGATGGCCGACGACGGCCTTGCGCGCGCGGTGCGGCCGGCGCATGGCCCGAATGATGGCGACACCGTGTTCACGCTGGCCACCGGCACTGCGGCGGCCACACCCAGCATCACCCAGCTCGGCGGTGCAGCAGCCGACGTGCTGTCGCGCGCGATCGTGCGCGCCATCCAGGCGGCCAACGGCATCCATGTGGGCGACTGCAACGTCAGCAGCTACTGCGAGCTGTTCCCGGCGCTGTGCCGGCGGTGATTGGCCTCAGCGCCCCGCCGCCCCGCCCACCAGGTTGTGCTCGGGCTTGGGCACCAGGCTGACCACACCACTGGCCAACAGCGCTGCGAACTGATCCGGCCCCAGGCCCAGGTGCTGCTGCAGCACCGCTTGTGTGTGCTCACCCAGCAGTGGCGCCGGGGCGCGTGCGCCCAGGCGCTGGCCGTTCTGCACGATGGCGATGCCGCACTGGCGCTGCGGGCCCGACAGCGCACGGTCGACATCGATGTAGAAATCGGCGTCTGCCAGATGCGGCTGCTGGGCCATCTGGTCGGCGTGCAGCAGCGGCGCGGCCGCCACGCCGGCAGCTTGCAGCAGCGCGGCGGCGTGTTCGGCGCTGTGCTGCTGGCTCCAGGCCGCGATGGCGGCGTCGATGTTGTCCTCTTGGGCCTGGCGGCCGGCCAGGGTCTGCAGGGCAGGGTCAGCCGCCCAGTCATCGCGCCCCAGCAGCTTGGCCAGCGCACTGAATGCGGCGCCGCTGTCGATCACCAGCGCCAGCCATTGGTCATCGCCCACAGCCGGGTAGAAGCCATGCGGTGCCAGGCTGTCAC
Source organism: Burkholderiaceae bacterium (assembly GCA_031398015.1). Lineage (GTDB taxonomy): Bacteria > Pseudomonadota > Gammaproteobacteria > Burkholderiales > Burkholderiaceae_C > Pseudaquabacterium. Next base: position 6,326 of record JANNMP010000359.1, on the reverse strand, counting down.
GCCGGTTGCCACGCCGCAGCGGCGCGCCAGGGTCCACCTGGTGCATCAGCAGGCCAGGGGTGCTGAGTTGCAGCATGGCCTCGACCATGCTCAGGTTGACGTACTGGCCCTGGCCCGTGCGCTGGCGGTGCACCAGCGCAGTCAACAGCGCGGCGCAACCGAACAAGCCGCCGACCGGGTCACCATGCGCCAGGTGGGTCATCGTCGGCGCGGTGCCAGCTTGGCCGGTGAAGCTGGGCAGGCCACAGCCCTGCTCCAGCGTGCTGCCGTAGGCGCGTGTGCCCGACCAGGCATTGCCGGTGCCAAAGGCCGACATCGAGGCCATCACCAGGTCGGGCCGGGCCTGCTGCATGGCGGCAAAGTCCAGGCCGAACTTGGCCATCACACCGGCAGCCTGGTTCTCGACCACCGCGCCGGCCTTGGCCACCAGATCCAGCGCCAACTGGCGGCCGGCGGCGGTGGTCAGGTCGATGCTGATGCCGCGCTTGCCGCGGTTCAGGCCGCAGAACATGGTCGACAGTTCGTACTGGCGGCCGTCGATGAACTCGGGCGTCCAGTTCATGCCGCGCCACCAGTCGGGGTAGCGGCCGGCCTCGATCTTCAGCACCTCGGCGCCCAGGTCGCACATCAGCCGGCTGGCCAGCGGGCCGGCCCAGCCCATCGAGAAATCGACCAGGGTGACACCTTGCAGCGGTGGCGTGGTGTGGGTGGGTGATGTGGCTGGCGCTGTGCCGGGCGATGCGGTGGGCGCTGTGGTTGGCGCTGTGGTTGGCGATTCAGCTGGCGTGGTGCCGGTGGCCAACGCATCGGGCGCGGCGGGCAGCGCTGCGCCCAGCGCCGTGCGCAGCGGCGTGGCCGTCAGGCCGAACGGCGTGCGTGGCACCTGGAGGGTTTGGTTGCCATGCGCCAGGGTGGCCAAGGATTGGCGGTGCTGGAAGATCGGGTGGGCCAGCACGCCCTCGGCATCGGGCACCACCACGATGGGCACGCGGTGCTGGCGGCCGATGGCGGCCCATGCATCGGCGCTTCGGCTTGCCAGCGCCTGGCAGAGCACGGCTTCCACTTCGTCCAGCCGCTCGAAGCGTTGCTCACGCGTGGCCAGGCCGTCGTCTGACGCCTGCGTTGCCAGCCCCAGCGCCTTGCACAGGCCGCGCCACTGGTCGGGTGTGGCCACGGTGATGCCGACCCAGCCGGTGCGGCAGGGGTAGATGCCCACCGGGCTGTTGGGCGCAAAGCGGTTGATGCCGCAGCGGCGCATCGGCAGGCCGTCTTTCTGGTGGAAGTGCATGTGCATCTCGGCCATCACCAGGTTGGCTTCGAGGATGCTCAGGTCCATCTGGCGGGCCGCTGAACCTGGCTGTTTGGCCGGGTGTTTGAAGAACGCCAGCAAGGCAGCGCAGGCGGCGATGTAGGCGGTGACGCCGGCCAGCATGGTGGCCTGGCGGTCACCGGCGGCCAGCGGCGGGCCGGCCACCGTGCCGGCCATCTGCGGCATGCCGGTGAGCGCCTGCACGATGAGATCACTGCCACGCCACTGGCGCAGCGGGCCATGGTCGCCGAACCAGCTGATGTGCACGCTGGCCACCTTGGGCTGGGTGAGGTTGGTGTCCGCACCTGAATCCCCACCCGCGTCTTCCCCCACGATCACCAGGTCGGCAGCGCGGCTCAGCCTGGCCAGGTCGGCCGTTGCGGGCAGCAACTGCTTGCCGGCAGCCAGCCAGGTGGCAAAGGCCAGCTCGGTGGGTGTGTCGGCACGCAGCACGCCGGCCAGGCGGCGGCTGTCGTGCAGCGCTGTGCAGCGCACCGTGGCACCGGCATCGCACAACAGCCGGCCGCAGTAGGCGGCTGCGGCGCCGCCGCCCACTTCCAGCACCTGGATGCCGGCCAGCGGCAAGGCTGTGTCTGTGGCCATGGCGTGCGCCTCAGCGGCCGGTGAACGCGGCCGGCCGCTTCTCGACGAAATGCGCCACGCCTTCCTTGAAATCAGCGCTGGCAAAGCTGGCCAGCATCTCGCGGTTGCCCACCTCGATCGCCTCGCGCATCGACTGCTGCCCCACCGCCCAGAGCTGGCGCTTGATCACCGCCATCGCCCGTGGTGACACGTTGTCGGCCAGGTCCAGCGCGTAGGCGCGGGTGGCTGCCATCAGTGCGTCGGGCGGCAGCACGCGGTCAACCACGCCCAGGCGCAGGGCTTCGTCGGCGTCAAACTTGCGTGCCGACACCAGCAAGTCCAGCGCCTTGGACAAGCCGACCAGGCGCGGCAAGGTGTGGCTGATGCCGTGCTCTGCGATCAAGCCACGGCGCGCAAACGCAGTGGTGAACTTGGCGCCGGCCGCTGCAAAGCGCTGGTCGCAGTACAGCGCATACACCAGGCCCAACCCGGCGCAGGCGCCGTTGATGGCGGCGATGATGGGCTTGGGTACGGCCGGAAAATACGAGTGCGCGGTCTGGTAGTCGGTGCTGCTGCTGGCGTCGAACGGCGGCGGCAGCGCTTGCGGGTTGTCGGCCGCCAGCGAGGCGCCGCCGCTGGCCGTGCCGGCGGCCAGGTTGTGCATGTCGGCACCGGCGCAGAAGCCCCGGCCGGCGCCGGTGAGGATGATCACGCGCACGCCGGCGTCGTCAGTGGCGCGGCGCATCGCCGCGCGCAGTTGTTCACCCAGGCTGGCGGTGTAGGCGTTCAGCCGGTCGGGCCGGTTCAGCGTCACGGTGGCAATGCGTTGGGCAACGTCGTACAGCACTTCGGCTTGGCTCATGGCGATCACTCCTTCAGGGGCGCATTGAAAAACTGGCCTTGCCCGGCGTGCGCAGCGGCTCGGCCAGGTGCACAAAATCCACCAGCAGCTTGCGTGTCTGGCGCGGGTCGATGATTTCCTCGACCCAGAACTTCTCGGCGCTGCGAAACGGCGAGCGCAGCGCATTCAAGCGCGCCTCGATCTTCAGCAGCTCGGCCTGCGGGTCGTCGGCGGCCTCGATGTCGGCGCGGTAGGCGGCCTCGATGCCACCTTCCAGCGGCAGGCTGCCCCAGTAGGCCGACAGCCAGGCATAACGCAATGACAGGCGGTTGAACGGCTTGTGCGCGGCACCGGCCACGCCGAAGGCATTGCGCACGATGACGGTGCACCAGGGCACGCTGGTCTGGCTCATCGCCGCCATGGCGCGCACGCCGTGGCGGATGGTGGCGCTGCGCTCGGCCTCCAGGCCGATCATGAAACCCGGGCAGTCCATCAGGTAGACCACAGGCAGGTGGAAGGTCTCGGCCATGTCGACATAGCGCACCACCTTCTGGCAGGTGTCTGCCCCCCAGCTGCCGCCGTAGTGGTACGGGTCACTGGCCAGCAGCAGCACGGGGTGGCCGTCAAAGCGCGCCAGGCCGGCAATGATGCTGCGGCCGAAGTTGGCGCCCATCTCGAAGAAGCTGCCGTGGTCCACCACCGCGTGGATGACCGGCCGCATCTTGTAGACGCTGCGGCGGTTGCGCGGCACCGCCTTCATCAGCGATTCGTTGGCGCGGTTGGGGTCGTCGCTGCTGGGCAGCACCGGCGGCACGCCGTGCACCGACGGTGGCAGGTACGACAGGAAGCGCCGCACCTGGGCAAAGGCTTCTTCCTCGGTTTCGGCCATGTTGTCGATGGCGCCGCTCTTGGTCTGGATGTCGGCGCCGCCCAGCTCTTGCTTGGTCAGCGGCTGGCCCAGGCGGGCCACCAGCGGCGGGCCGGCAACGAACATCGCCGACTGGCGGGTCATCACCGAGAAGTGGCTGGCGGCCAACCGCGCCGCGCCCAGCCCGGCCACCGAGCCCAGCCCCATGCCCACCACCGGCACCTCGGCCAGGTTGGATGTCATGCGCAGGAAGCCGCGTGAGCTTTCACTGATGCCACCTGGCAGGTTGCTGGCGCCCTTGGTCTCGATGGTCTTGACCGAGCCGCCGCCGCCCGAGCCTTCGATGATGCGGATGATCGGCAGGCGGAAATCGCAGGCCATGTCTTCGGCCATCAGCGGCTTGGCGGCGATCGATGCGTCGGCTGAGCCGCCGCGCACGGTGAAGTCGTCCCCCACCACCACCACCGCCTGGCCGTCGATCCTGGCGCGGCCGAACACACAGTTGGCCGGCATCACGTCTTTGACTGAGCCGTCGGCGTTGTACTCACCGATGCCCGACAGCGCGCCCACCTCGTGGAAGCTGCCGGCATCGACCAGTTTGGCTATGCGCTCACGCACCGTGAGCCGGCCACCGTCATGCTGGCGCTTGACCTTGTCGGCGCCGCCCATCTGGTGGGCCATGGCGGTGCGCTTGGCCAGTTCATCGAGTTCGGGGGTCCAGGTCATGGCGGTCCTTGTGGCTGTGGTCGGGCTCAGAGCAGGTTGGCCAGGTCTTGCTTCTTGACCTTGCCGGTGGCGGTCATCGGCAGGCTGGCCACCAGGCGGATCTCGGGCAGCTTGTAGCTGGCCAAACGGCTGGCGCACCAGTCGGTCAAGCGCTGCACCGCTGTGCTGGCATCGGCCTCAGGCTGGAGCTGCACAAAGGCCACCGGCACCTCGCCGCGTTGCGCGTCAGCGCGGCCGACCACGCCCGATCCCAGCACGGCCGGGTGCTGGCCCAGCACGGCTTCGATTTCGGGCGGGAACACGCTCATGCCCTTGACCTTCAGCATCTCCTTGCGCCGGCCCAGAAAGTGCAGAAAGCCCAGTTCGTCGATCAGGCCGATGTCGCCGGTGCGCAGCCAGCCGTCTTGCAAGGCCTCGGCCGTGGCGTCGGGTTTGTTCCAGTAGCCCTTGAGCAGTGACGGCGTGCGCACACGGATTTCACCGTCTTCGCCCAGCGGCTTCAACGCGCCGCTGTCGAAATCACAGATCTTGAACTCGGTGCCCGGCACCGGCAGGCCCACGAACACCGGCTGGGCATGCAGGTCGAAGTCATCGGTCTGGAAGCCGGTGGTGAAGGTGTCTGAGGTGTGGGTCTCGGTCATGCCCCAGGCGGCCTCGGCCAGGATGCCGCCGGTGAGTGCCTGCCAGCGGCGGCGGTAGTCGAGGTTCAGCTTCTTCACGAACGACACCACGCGCACCTGGCGCAGGCTGCTCAGGTCGAATTCAGCAAATCGGGGGTGGTCCATCAGTTCCACCGCGCCATCAACCGGCATCGCCATGCAGGTGACGCGGTAGCGCTGCACTGCCACCATCACCGCCACCGGGTCCCAGCGCGTCAGCAGCACCAGGGTGGCACCGCAGAACACCGGGAACACCAGGCCCAGGTTTTCACCGGCGATCCAGAACTGCGGGAAGAAGCTCAGGAACACCGTGTCATCAGCCCGCTCCAGTGCGATGCCGAAGTTCGACGCGGCGGTGTAGAGCATGTCGCGCTGCGTGTGCATGCAGCCCTTGGGCAGGCCGGTGGTGCCGCCGGTGTAGTTGAGCGCGGCCAGGTCGTCGAGGCCAGGGCGATGGGCTGGCGCCGGCGCGGTGACAGCGGCCAGTGCGGGCATCAGCTCGATGGCATCGGGGCAGGCGATGCGCGCGCCGCGCAGGCTGTCATGCACCGGCACCGTGGGCGCGGCGGGCAGCAGGTCGGCAAAGCCGGTGACGAAGACATGGCGCAGGACGGATTTGTGCGCAAGATCGGCCCGCACCTCACGCACCACCGGCATCAGCTCATCCAGCGCCACCAGGGCCAGCGCGCCGGTGTCGTTGAGTTCATGCGCCAGCTCGAAGGCACGCGACATCGGGCTCACCGGCACATGCACCGCGCCCAGCTTCAGGATGCCGAAGAACACGGTGTGGTACTGCGGCAGGTTGGGCAGGAACACGGCCACCCGGTCACCGGGCTGAATGCCATGCGCGGCCAACAGCGTGGCAAAGCGGTCGCTGGCCGCGTCGAGTTCGGCATAGGTCAGCGTGTGGCCGTGGTGCACCACCGCCGGCTTGGTGGGGGTGAGCCGGGCCCAGGCGCGCAGGTACTCGGTGATCGGCACCTCGCCATGCGGGTAGAACGGCGCGGTGTTGGCGCCGGCCGGCCAGGCGGTGCGCCACAGCGTTTGCAGATGGGCCAGGTAGGCGGCTTCGTCGGTGGGCTGGGTCATGGCGGGGCTCCGTGTTCAGCTCAACGTTTCGTCGTCGGGTCCAGCGCCACGCGCAGCGATTCACCCAGCGTGTTGAAGGCCAGCGCGGTGCACAGGATCGCCAGGCCAGGCGCATACATCTGCTCGGGCGCCAGCTCCATGTTCTGGTAGGCGCGCGCCAGCATCGAGCCCCAGCTGGGGCTGGGCGGCTGGATGCCCAGGCCGAGAAAGCTCAGAGATGCTTCGGCCAGCAGCGCGGCGGCCAGCAGCAGC
>JANNMP010000353.1:0-6318 GCA_031398015.1 Burkholderiaceae bacterium | reverse complement strand
GGCGCCCGGTGCGGCATGGAAGTGCCGCAGCAGCACCACCCGCGCCTGCTCTGGGTGGCCGTTGCGCAGCAGCGCCTCGGCATACGAGATCGCAAAGCGCTCAGGCGGCACGCCATAGGCCGGCGCCGCGCCATAGGCCTGGGCCAGCGCGCGCAGCGCCTGCTGGCGCCGCCCGCCCGCCAGCCAGGGCGCGCGCAAATGGAACTGGCCCAGCACGTAATGCACAAACGGCTGCTGCGCATCGCGCTGCAGCGCCAGCGCCGCCAGGCGGTGAAAGCGCAGCAGCAGCAGCGGCGCCAGCAACCTGGGGGCACAAAGCAGCCAGAAGCCCCAGGCGCGGAACACCTGCACCTGCATGGCACAACAGCCACGCCGCGCGTGCTGGCACAGCATGGCCAGCCGGAACACCGGCCACAGGTCGGCCGGGCGGATGGTCTCGGGGCCACGCTCGATCAACGCTTCGACATGGGCCTCAGCGCGCTCGGCCAACGCCCTGGCGGTGGCCTCGGCCAATGGCGGCGGCGCACTGCCGTTGCCGCACAAGACATGGGCGCTGATCAACTGCTGGCAGCGTTCACGCATCACCACCGCATCACGGCCGTGCACATCGCCCGGCAGCACCGGCGGCAGCACCACCGCGCTGGCCTGTGCACCGGCCACCGGCCACAGCCGGCCCTTGGGCAGCACCTGGTGGGTGCCCAGCAAGGCCACCGGCACCAGCGGCACGCCGGTGTCGATGGCCAGGTTGAAGGCGCCGAACTTGAACGGCAGCAGGCGCGTGCCGTCAGAGCGTGTCCCCTCCGGGAACATCAACACGATGCGGCCGTCGCGCACCAGCTGGCGCAGCGCCTGGTTGCTGGTCTCGCGGTCGGCAGGGTCGATCTCCACCGCCCCGCCGGCCAGATGCAGCCATGAGCGCAGCACGCCCTTGAACGCCTTGGTGTTGGTGGGGATGTAAAGCCGCTGGCCGCAGCACAGCCGCACCACATAGGCCAGCAAGAAGTCGTCCATGTAGCTCAGGTGGTTGGCCACGATGATGAACGGCCCTTGCCGGGGCAGGTGCTCCAGCCCGGCCAAGCGGCCGATGCGGCGGCGCATCAGCAGCAGGAACAGCAGCGCGCCCAGCCGGTAGATGGCCCGCAGCAGCACACACTTGGCCGCTGTGGCGGTGTAGTCGGCGTTCAGGGTGTGGGCGGCGGCCATGGCGTGGCTCCTGGGTGTGGGCCGTGCGGGCTCAGGCGCGCACGGCGGCTGCGGGCTGCGGCGCGGTGCTGTAGGCCGCAGCGCTGGTGGGCATCAGCGCGGCCGGCAGCAGGCCGTTTTTCCAGCGCACGTAATGCACCAGGTCTTCGATGGTGATGTAGTGCAGCTTGTGCTCACGCGCCATGCGCTCCAGGTCAGGGCGGCGCGCCATCTCGCCGTCGGCCTTGATCACCTCGACGATCACACCGGCCGGCAGCAGCCCGGCCAGGCGCGACATTTCCACCGCCGCCTCGGTGTGGCCCTGGCGCTCGAGCACGCCGCCGGGCCGCGCCACCAGTGGGAACAGGTGCCCGGGGGCCTGCAGGTCGTCGGCTGAGTAGTTGCCGCCGATCACCACCTCGATGGTCTTGGCGCGGTCAGACGCCGAGATGCCGGTGGTGACACCATGCTTGAGCGTGGCATCGACGCTGACGGTGAAGGCGGTGCCCAAATGGTCGCCATTGCGCTGCACCATCGGCTTGAGCCGGCGTGACACTGCGATCTCGGGCGTGATCGCCAGGCACACCAGGCCGCGGCCATGGGTGATCATGAAGTTGATCGCGATCGCGTCGGCAAACTCGGCGGCGACGATCAGGTCGCCTTCGTTTTCGCGGTCTTCGTCGTCGGACACCAGCACGAACTCACCGCGTGCATAGGCGGTGAGCGCACGCTCGGTGCGCTGCAGGATGTCGTTGGAACGTTGGCTGGACAGGTTGCTGTGGCTCATGGTCGTCTTTCGTGGGGTGACAGGGTTGGGGGCTTGCAAGAGCGGGTGCGCCGCAGGGCACACCGGAGTGAACTCAACAGAGGCGGCAGGTCTGGATGGCAGGTGGCGCTCCCTTCTTCAGAACTGGCAGCGCAGCTCGGCATGGGCCGTGGCATTGCGCCGCAGCTGGCCGAACACGGTGTGGGCGGGGCCCCGGAAATGCTCGAAGCCCAGGCTCCACTGCCAGTGGTCGTCGATTTGCTGGCGCAACTGGCCGCGCAACACCTGGCCGTGGGTGGTCAATGAATGCACGCCCGACAGCTCGGCCAGCCAGGCATCGTTGCCCCAGCTTTTGGCCAGGCGCCAGCTCAGGCCCAGCTGCTGGCGCTGGCCCTGGTTGTTGATGGCCTGCTGCACCTGCGCCACCGCCTGCGCCACCGGGTCAGCCAGCGCGCCGGGGCTGCGCCAGCCGCGCACACGCTGCGCAAACAACTGCAGGTTGAGGTTCAGGCCGCCGTCGAAGCTGTGGTCACCGCCCAGCACCGCCAGCCACTGGCTGCGCTTCCTGAAGAAGTCTTCGGCTGTGCCAGTCTGGCGCCGCTTGGCCCAGCCGATTTCGCCGCGCAGCACGGTCTGGCCAACCGTGGTGCTGAAGTCGGCACCGAACACGCGCACCGGGTGGTTGGCCAGCGCCAGTTGCAGCCCGCTGGGGCCGCTGCCGGCAATGGCCAGGTCGGGCATGCGGTCCAGGCCGTCGTAGACCGACAGCGACCAATCGACGTCGCCGCCCTGGTGCTCCAGCTTCAGGCCGCCGTTGCGGCGGCTGCGCGATGGCACGTTGGTCACGCTTTGCATCGGCGCGTCCGCCAGCGGGATGGTGTCGCTGCGAAAGTGCGGCAACCACACCGCCTGCAGGCTGAACGCCTCATCCAGCGCCCAGCGCAACGACACCGCGTCAGCACCCTCGCGCTGGTCGGTGTCGGCAGCGGCCAGCAGGCTGTAGTCGCGCTTGCCAAAGCTGTCGGTCGGGTTGATGGCGTCGGCTCGGCCCCAGGCAATGATCTGGCGGCCCAGGCGCAGCTCAGCCGGGCCGGCGCGCCAGCGCAGCGCCAGCTCACGCAGCCGCGCCTGTTGCGCGTTGGGCTGGCTGCTGCCCAGCGGCGTGCGCGCCAGCAGGCGGGCATCGGCCACCAGATTCAAACCCTCGCCCAGGCGCAGATCGCTGCGCAGCCAGGCCGATGCCTGGGCCAGGCCGCCGCGGTCGTCCAGATCGCGGCTGCCTGACCAGGCGCTGCCGCGCAGCGAGCCGGTGACGGCCAGCGCAGCAGGCTCGGTCTGCGCCGCCGCCGGCAGCGCGGCAACCGGCGCCAACAGCAGCGCCAACAGCAGCGCCAGCAACAGCGCCGCAGCGCATGGCCAGTGTGTGCAAAGGCGGTTCATTGCTCCAGATACCTCGGGCTGAAGTACTGGTCACCGAGGCTCTTGTCGGCCTCGAAGCGGGTGAACTCGATGCTGGTGCGGTGGCCGCTCTGCAGGTTCTCGGCAAGCAAACGCATCGGCTGGAACTTGCCGCCGTTGCCCACCGCGCGGATATCGGCAAACAGCATGCGCTTGTGCGGTTGGCCGGCCGAGTCCCAGGTGTCGACGCGGGTGGTGACGGCGTTGTCCTTGCGCAGCCAGCTCAGGCGCTTGCTGTAGCCGCTGTTGGCTTGCACCGAGGCATCACGCGGCAAGGATTCAATGACCACGCAGGCCACGCCGTCCTGCACCTCGTCGCGCAGCACGCGGTGGTCCCAGTCGGCCACCTTGTGGCCAAGCATGTCGCCGTAGCTGAAATCGGTGCCGACGAAACTGTCGCGCTTGTTGGCCGCAGCCAGGCGGCGCACCTTCTTCAGCGCCGGCAGATACACCCACAGGTCATCGTCACGGCCGGCGTGCTCGACCATCAGCGTGGCCGTGCCGCTGATGTCGGGGGGTGCGGTGAACAGCACGGTGCGCATGCTGTCGCTGCCGTTGTCCTTCAGCTTGGTGTAGCCGGTGGTCTGGCGCTGGCGCTGGGCGCCGTCGCGGTTGGTCAGGCTGAAGGTGGCGGTGGAGACCGAATCACGCACCTTCAGCGCGTCGGCGCTTTTCTGCATCAATGTGGCAGCCACAAGCCCGGCGTCCGTTGCCGGGTCGGCATGTGCCATCTTCGGTGCCCAGAACATCAGGCCCGACGAGATCAACACGCTGGCCGCCACCTGCAGCACACCACTGCGCCGGCTGGCGCGGCCGAAGATGAAGGCCGGCCGCAGCCACAGCACGATGGCGGGCACCAGCGTCAGCGAGGCCAGCGCACTCACCAGCATCGCCAGCACGATGAACATCGACAGCCACTGGTGCACGTTGTAGCCGAACGACAACGCCAGCACGCCGTAACCACCGGCCACCGCCGTGGCCACGAACAGGCAGGCCTTGCCGGCAGTGGCCAGCGTGGCGCGCACCGCGTCGGCGTCATTCACACCCTGGCGCACCAGCTCACGCAGGCGGTAGAGGATGTAGATCGCGTAGTCGGCACCGATGCCCACCGCCATCGCCGAGATCAGCGAGTTGGGGATGTTCAGCGGAATGCCGGCCAGCCCCATCACGCCGAACACTGCTGCCGTGGCCAGCAGCACCGGCAGCAGCACCAGCAGCCCACCCAGCACCGAGCGGAACACCACCGCCGTGATCAGGAACACAGCGACGCAGATCTGCAAGATGTTCTGCAGCTTGCCGTAGACCATGGCGTCAGACAGCGCCACCGTCATCGCCGTGTCGCCGCCAAAACTCAGCGTGATGCCAGGGCCGAACTCCCGGGCGCTGTAGGCCGCCAGGTCGGTCATCAAGGCCTTGATGCGGGCATTGCTGCCGGTCTTGAGCAGCACCATCACCTTGGCGGCGCGGTAGTTGTAATCGACATAGGCGTCGAAGTCGGTCGGCTGGCCCGAGATGGCATACAGGAACAGGTACTGCGACACCAGCTCGGGGCTGCTGGGCAGCACGTCGTAGGCCGCGTCGTCGGCATGCACCGCGCGGTGCATGCGCTGCACGAAGTCAGCGATCGACAGCGTCTTGCCCACGTCGGGCTGGGCCTCGATGTGGCGCTGCAGCTTGGCGATGCTGGCCAGCACCTTGGGGTCTTGCATGGTGTTGTCTTGCGTGCCCTCAACCATCAGGTACAGCGTGTTGGTGCCGGCCAGTTGCTGGTTGAGGAACTGGTCATCACGCTGCATCTGCAGGCCGTTGCCGAAGTAGCGCTTGCTGGCGTTGTCGACCTGCACCAGGGACATGCCGGTGGCAAACAGCGCCAGTGCTGCCAGCGTGCTGCCGAAGATCACACGCCGGCCACGCACGCTGATGCTGTGCTCGGCCAGCCAGGCGGGCACGCGGTCCCAGATGCGGGGCCTGGTCTCCTTGGCCAGCGCGGCATCACTGGGCGGGCGCAGCAGCGAGCGCACCGCCGGGATGAAGCTCATCTCCAGCAGCACCGCGCTCAGGATGCCCACGCCGGTGAAGATGCCGAACGAGCGGATGGTGGGCACGTCAAACACCACCAGCGAGAAGAAGCCCAGCGCCGCCACGCCACCGGCAATCAGCATCACCGGGCCCACGCCCACCAGTGAGGCGATGGTGGCGGCATGGTTGGCCTGCACTGCTTCCATGCCCTGGGCGCGCAGGCGGGCGTAGTCGTCGTAATAACGTTTGAGCAACTGCACCGCATGGCCGGCAGCCACCGCCAGGATCAGGATCGGCGTGGGCGAGTTGAAGATGTCCAGCTGCTGGCCCAGCAGCCCCATCGCGCCCATGCCCCAGACCACCGCCATCAGCGCGGTGACCAGCGGCAGCACCAGGCCCTGCTTGGTGCGGAAGGCCTCGAAGTGCAGCAGGCCGATGACCACGATGGCCAGCGGAAACAGCAGGTTGATGCGGGCGCCGAACACTTCAGACGCGGCGATGTAGACCGGGTTGCCACCGAGTGCAATATCGACCTCGGGCCCACGCTCGGCATCGACGATGGCCTGGATCGGAGCCAGGATGTTGGCCACGCCCTGCGAGCCTTCTTTCAGCTCGACCAGGATGGCTGCGGTGCGCTGGTCGGCCGAGACGATGGTCTGCTGGTACACCGGGTTGGCGGCGATTGCCGCGCGCAGCTGGTCCATCTGCGCCGCGTCGCTGGGCACCTGCGCCATCAGCGGCTTGGCATCGAAGCCGTCGGCATGGCCGCTGATGTTGCGCACCCGGGGGGCTGACAGGCTCAGCAGGTTGTCCTGCACCACCTCGGGCCGCTGGCGCAGCGCCTGGGTGATGCGGGCCACCCGGTCGAGCACCGGGCGCTGGTAGATGTCGCC
>JANNMP010000350.1:0-3884 GCA_031398015.1 Burkholderiaceae bacterium | reverse complement strand
TGCGCCCAGCCGCCGCCCAGGCTTGGGCATAGGTGTACTGCTCGTCTTCGTAGCGGATGAAGGGCAGGTTGCTGGCGGTGGCTTCGAACAGCGCGCGCAGCGACTGCGGTGCATTGGCAAACAGCCGCACGGCGCGGCCGTGCTGCTGGCCGACCAGGAGCGCCTGGACCGCCTGGCGCAGGTGCCGCCCGTGCCGGGCCTGCCGGGTTTGCAAGTGCTGGCCGTGCGGCCCAGCCAACCGCTGGCGCCGGGTGTTCGTCTGCTGGCCGACCTGAGCGCAGCGGTGGGTGACGTGCCGATGCCGCCGGTGGCCATCGCGCCCGACGATCTGGCCACCATCCTCTACACCTCAGGCTCCACCGGCCATCCCAAGGGCGTGGTCAGCAGCCACCGCAACATCGTCAGCGCGCTGCTGTCGTGGGAGCTGGACCGCTTGATCGGCGAGCGTGTGGCAGGTTTCACGCCGCCGGCGCCTGCGGTGCAGCCGGGCACGCTGCTGGCGGTGCCGCTGTTCCATGCCACCGGCTTGCATGCCAGCTACCTGGCCGGGTTTCGGGCCCAGCGCCGGCTGGTGGCCATGTACCGCTGGGATGTCGAGGCTGCTGCGGCGCTGATCGACCGCGACCAGCTCAGCTCAATGATTGCGCCGGCAGCGATGACCGGTGACCTGGTGCGCGTGGCGCAAAGCGGCCGCCACAGCCTGGCCAGCCTGCAGGTGGTGGGCGGCGGTGGCGCGCCGCGTGCACCGGCCCAGGTGGCGCAGATCGGCGCCAGCTTCAGCCAGGCCCTGCCCGGCACCGGCTGGGGCATGACCGAGACCAATGCCATCGGCTGCGGCATCGGCGGGCAGGATTACCTCGACCGGCCCGCCAGCTCGGGCCGCAGCGCGCTGGTGCTGGATTTGAAGGTGGTGGACGACGACGGCCGCACGCTGCCGGCCGGCGAGCGGGGTGAGCTGCTGGTGCGCGGCGCCTCGATGTTCCAGGGCTACTGGAACCGGCCCGAGGTCAACGCCCAGGTGTTCATTGCGGCCGAGGGCGGCGACTGGTTCCGCACCGGCGACGTGGCCTACTTCGACGACGACGGCTTCGTTTTCATCGTTGACCGCATCAAGGACCTGATCATCCGCGGTGGCGAGAACATCGGCTGTGGCCAGGTCGAGGCCGCGCTGCTGCTGCATCCCGATGTGCATGAAGCAGCGGTCTATGCCGTGCCCGATGAGCGCCTGGGTGAAGAAGTGGGCGCCACGGTGTACGGCACACCAGGGCTGGACGTGAACGCATTGCGTGGCTTTCTGGCCCAGCACCTGGCCAGGTTCGAGCTGCCGCGCTACATCGTGCTGGCCGATGCACCGCTGCCACGCACACCGTCGGGCAAGGTGCTCAAGCGGCAGTTGCGGGCTTCCGCTCTGGCGGCGCTGCCACCCACTGACCGTGGCGCTTGAGCAGCGCCGCCCACGCAGCGGCCAGCCGCTTCACCAGCGGGCCGATCACCGCCACGCTGGCGCGCTTTGCCTGGCCGCTGCTGGTCACCAACCTGCTGCACACGCTGACCGGCACCTGGGGTGCCATCTGGGCCGGCCGCACGCTGGGGCCGGCGGCGCTGACGGCAGTGGCCACCGCCACGGTGCTGATGTACATGGTGATGGGCGCGGCGATGGGCATCGGCACCGCAGCCGGCGTGGCCATCGGCCACAGCCTGGGTGCCGGCGACAGCCGTGCCGTCAAGCGCGTGGTGGGCTGCGCGGTTGCGTTTGTGGTCGGCTTGTCGCTGCTGCTGGCGGGGCTGGGCTGGGCGCTGGCGCCGGCCATCGTCGACGGCATGGGTGTGCCGCTGCCGTCACGCGGCTTCGCCATCACCCATCTGCGCTTCACTTGCCTGACGATGCCCAGCATCTTCACCTACATGGTGATGGTGATGATGCTGCGCGCCTCGGGCGACGCCAGGACGCCGTTGCGCTTCACGCTGGTGTGGATCGTGGCCGCAGTGCTGCTGACGCCGCTGCTGGTGTCGGGTGCGGGTGCGTGGGGCGGCACTGGCTGGGCCGGCTTCGGCATCGCCGGGCTGGGCTTGTCGCACCTGCTGGCCAACGGCGCGGCGCTGGCGCTGCTGGTGGCCTACATCTACTGCAAGCGCGCGCCGATTGCCCTGCACGGCGACGACCTGCGCCATCTGCAGCCCGACCCGGTGCTGCTGGTGCTGCTGGTCAAGCGCGGCCTGCCGATGGCAGTGGAATCGGTCATCGTGCAGGGCGCCTACTTTGTGCTGCTGGCGATGGTGAACACCTACGGCGCGGCCACGGCGGCAGCCTACGCCGCGTCGGCCCAACTGTGGGGCTATGTGCAGTTGCCCAGCAATGCCATCGCAGCAGCCATGTCGGCCATGGCGGCCATGAACATCGGCGCCGGCCACTGGCACCGCGTGCAGCAGATCGCGCTGCGCGGCTGCCTGTTGAGCCTGGCCATTGCCAGCGCCGCCACGCTGCTGATGCTGGCGCTGGGCACGCTGCCGCTCAAGCTGTTTGTGCCGGCCGATGCTGCGGTGCTGGCCCAGGCCTGGCAGATCAACCAGATCGTGCTGTGGGGCTGGATTGCGCTGTCGGTCACCATGGGGCTGTTTGCAGTGATGCGGGCCAATGGCGCCATGCTGGCGCCCACGCTGATCTTTGCCGCCACCATGTGGGCCGGCCGGGTGCCGTTTGCCCAGGCGCTGCAGCCCTGGCTGGGGGCAGACGCCATCTGGTGGAGCTTCCCCTTCGGCGCACTGCTGTCGGCGCTGGTGGCCTGGCTTTGGTACCGGCGTGGCAGTTGGCGGGCACTGCGGCCGATGCTGGCGCCGCAGGACACCCAGCTCGACGAAGGCCACCTCGGTGAATGACCGGCAGCGGCCGGGTACCCTCTGCGCATCCGATGTTTCCCTTGTCCAACCCCCAGGAGACCACCCATGAAGACCCGCATCACTGAACTGTTCGGCATCCAGCACCCCATCATCCAGGGTGGCATGCACTACGTCGGCTTTGCCGAGCTGGCAGCGGCTGTCAGCAATGCCGGCGGGCTGGGGCTGATCACCGGCCTGACGCAGAAAACCCCGGCGCTGCTGGCCGAAGAAATCGCCAAGTGCAAGCGCCTGACCAGCAAGCCCTTCGGCGTCAACCTCACTTTCCTGCCCAGCTTGAGCTCACCCGACTACCCCGGCTACATCCGCGCCATCCTCGATGCCGGCATCAAGGCGGTGGAGACCGCCGGCAACAACCCGCAGAAGTGGCTACCGCAGTTGCACGAAGCAGGGGTCAAGGTGATCCACAAATGCACCAGCGTGCGCCATTCGCTGAAAGCGCAGAGCATCGGCTGTGACGCGGTCAGCGTCGATGGCTTTGAATGCGGCGGCCACCCGGGTGAAGACGATGTGCCCAATTTCATCCTGCTGCCACGCGCGGCCGACGAGTTGGAGATCCCCTTTGTGGCATCGGGCGGCATGGCCGACGGCCGCAGCCTGGTGGCGGCGCTGGCACTCGGCGCCGAGGGCATGAACATGGGCACCCGTTTCATCGCCACGCAAGAGGCGCCGGTGCACCAGAACGTCAAGGACGCCATCGTCGCCGCCAGCGAGCTGGACACCCGGCTGGTGATGCGCCCGCTGCGCAACACCGAGCGGGTGCTGCGCAATGCAGCGGTCGACCGGTTGCTGGAAAAAGAAAAGGCGCTCGGCGCCAACCTCAAATTCGAGGACATCCTCGACGAGGTGGCCGGCGTGTACCCCAAGATCATGATCGACGGCACGATGGAGGTGGGCGCCTGGAGCTGCGGCTTGGTGGCCGGGCTGATCAAGGACGTGCCCACCGTGCAGCAGCTGATCGACCGCATCATGGCCGAGGCCGAGGCCAT
>JANNMP010000322.1:0-3630 GCA_031398015.1 Burkholderiaceae bacterium | reverse complement strand
CAGTTCATGCGGCACGGTGATGGCGTGCAGATGCACACACTGGACAGCACACCCTGGCCCGAAACCAGCCAAGCGCTGCCGGTGCCGGCCGAAGCTGGCACGCTGGTGATCTTCCACGGCAGGCTGCCGCATTGCAGCGCGCCGAACCGCTCGGCGCGGTCGCGCCATGCCTACACGCTGCATGCCACCGATGGGCGGGCGCAGTACGCGGCGCACAACTGGCTGCAGCGCGGCCCGGGCTTGCCGGTGCGGGGCTTCAGCGCTTGAGTGGTGGCTGCAGCCGGGCCCAGGCTGCAAGTGCTGGGCGCCGGTGGCGGGCACCGTGCGCGGCACCGTGTGGGGTGCCGTGTGGGGCGCCGTGTGGGGTGCGCAAGCGCGCCGCGCTGTGCGAGCATCAGCACCCCGCTGCCAAGCCACGCACCCATGCCCACCCGTCCGCTGCTGCCTTGCCTGATCGCCCTGGCGGGCGCTGTGGTGCAAGTGTTTGCGCAAGCCGCCACAGCCCAGCCGCTGGACGGCACCCGCGCCGTGCGCCTGCACAGCCGTGACGGTGCAGTGCTGCAGCTCGGCAGCATGGCCTTCAGCCCGCAGCCCGACGGCCGCAGCGGTTTCACCCTGGCGCTGCAGCACGGCGTTTTCAAGGACTTCTTCCTGTCGATGAAAGAGTTCAAGTGCCTGGAGGCTGCCACCGAGGTGTTCTGCCACCTGCCCTACCCATACCCCCAGCCGGGCACGGTGAGCGCCTCCGATTTGGCCTGGCTGGAGCATTCGCTGCTGTTCATGTTCAAGACGCCGTCGGACTTCGGCGCCAAGCTGTGGAACGGCGTCTGCTTCCAGCTGCAGGCCAGCGCCAAGGGCTTTGAAGGCAAGCCCCAGGCGGTGGACCTGAACCGCATCAGCGCGCCGCCTGAGCGCCCCGGCGCGCCACCCTGCCGCGCAGCGCTGCGCGATGACATCGCGCCGGCAGCGCGCTGGTTCAACCGCCTCACCATCGACTGACCCAACAGGACAAGCCACCATGCCAACACCCTTGCCGATGCGCCCACTCGGCCGCTCGGGCCTGCACACCGCCCCGCTGGTCTTTGGCGGCAATGTGTTCGGCTGGACGGCCGACCAAGCCATGTCGTTCAGCCTGCTCGACGCGTTTGTCGACAGCGGCTTCAACCTGATCGACACCGCAGACGTGTATTCACGCTGGGTGCCTGGGCACAACGGTGGTGAATCGGAAACGCTGATCGGCCAGTGGCTGGCCGCCCCGGGCAATGCCGGCAAGCGCAGCAAGGTGTTGATCGCCACCAAGGTGGGCATGGACATGGGTGGTGACCAGAAGGGCCTGTCACCACGCTGGATCCGCCAGTCGGTCGAGGCCTCGTTGCGCCGCTTGCAGATTGAGCGCATCGACCTGTACCAATCGCACACCGACGACGCCGGCACAGCGCTGGAAGACACGCTGGCCACCTATGCCGCGCTGATTGCCGAAGGCAAGGTGCGCGCCATCGGCGCCAGCAATTACACGGCGCCGCGCCTGGCCGAGGCGCTGGCCACCAGCGCCCGGCTGGGCCTGCCACGCTACGAGACCCTGCAGCCGCACTACAACCTGATGGACCGCGCGGTGTATGAGGCCACGCTGGAGCCGCTGTGCCGCAGTGAAGGCCTGGGCGTGGTCAATTTCTACGGCCTGGCCAAGGGCTTCTTGAGCGGCAAGTACCGCAGCGCGGCTGACCTGACCAAGAGTGTGCGCGGCGGCGGCGTCAAGGGCTATCTGACCGCGCGCGGCTTGGCTGTGCTGGCGGCGCTGGACAACATCGCCCAGGCCCACAACAGCACACCGGCCCAAGTGGCGCTGGCCTGGCAGATCGCCCGGCCGGGCCTGACGGCGCCGATCGTCAGCGCCACCCGCGTGGCGCAATGGGCCGAGCTGGCGGGTGCGGCGCGGCTGGCGCTGTCGGCCGCCGACATCGGCAGCCTGAACGACGCCAGCGCCGAGCCGGGGGCCACCACCGCTGCCACCACCGCTGCCACCACCACCGCAGGGGCGGCGTGATGGACTGGCGCACCGCTGCCGCCTGGTTCATCGCCATGGATGTGGCGCTGGTGATCGCCTTGCTCGCCGCCGGCCAGCTGGGCGTCTTGCGTGGCAGCGTGCCCAGTGACCTGGGTGTGACCGGTGGCCGGCTCAAGGCACCGTCGACGTCGCCCAACAGCGTGTCCAGCCAGGCCAACCTGCATGCCGGCCACCCGATGCAACAGGCCGCGATGGTGGCGCCGCTGCCGCTGCGCGGCACGCTGGGCCAGGCGATGGCGCAGGTGCGCACTGCGGCGCTGTCGCAGCACGGCGCAGCGTTGGTGAGCGAGCGGCCCGATTACCTGTACCTGCAATACCGCAGCCGCTGGCTGGGCTTTGTCGACGATGCCGAGTTCTGGGCCGACCCCAGCGCCGGCGTGGTGCATGTGCGCTCGGCGTCGCGCATCGGCCGCAAGGACTTTGGCGTCAACCGCGCGCGGGTCGAATCCATCCGCAAGGCGTTGGCTGCGCTCTGATCAGCCCACCGTGCGCAGCACGTTCACCAGGGCCTGGCCGGCCTTGTTGCGGTAGACATCGAAATCGCTGTCCAGCGTCAGCACCAGCGCGATCTGCAGCCGCGCGGCGGCTTCGGCCACCGATGCATCGGCCAGGTCGAATGGCAGGTCTTGAAAACGCTCGCTGATCTGCAGCACCTCGGCCAATGAGCCGGCCTCGGGCAAGTCGAAGGCCACACCGCCGCGCTGCGCCCAGCGCAGGAAATCCAGCGCCGCCGGGTTGCCGATGCGGCGCGCCAGCAGCGCGCACACCTCGGTGGCCACCGGCCAGGTGGTGACCAGGCGCTTGTCGGGGTTGCGCTGCAGCCATTGCAGCACCCGCGCATGCCAATGGTCAGCGGCGTTGAACAGGGCCAAAAGCGGCCCACTGTCGGCCAGCACGCTGGCGGCGGCCCGGTAGCGCGCCGTGGGCTCGGCCACGTGCAGCGTGGTCACCAACGTTGGCTCACCGCTTCTGGCCCCAGGCATCAGCCAGCGCCGCCTTGCGGTTGCTGGCCAGATCGGCCGGGCCGCTGAAGCGACCAAACAGATCGCTGCCCAGCGCGTAAGGCGAGAGCGGCTGCGCCGCGCTGCTGTCCAGGTAGGCCACCAGCGCCTGGCGGATCAGCGCACTGGCCGTGAGCCCCAGCGCCGCGCTGTGGCGGCGCAGGCGCTGCTCCAGCGCGGCGTCGAGCTTGACAGTCATGGTCATGGTCGTCCCCAGTAATACAACTAGTATTACGCGCCAGCGCGCTGGCTGTCAACGTCTGCGCCGGGGCTCACATCGGCCAGGCCGGCATCGGCGGGCGCAATTGCTCCCAGGCCGCCGCCAGTTGCATCACGCCCAGGTCGTCATGGCGGTGGCCGGCGATCTGCAGGCCGATGGGCATGCCATCAGCCGTCAAACCGCAGTGGATGCTGATGGCTGGCTGCTCGCTCATGTTGTACGGCAGGGTGAAGGCAATGTGCTCGAACGGCCGCGCCGGGTCGTTGGTCGGCCCGGCCCATTCAGCCGGGAAGGTGGGCACCGGGCTGGTGGGCGACAGGATGAAGTCAAAACCCTGGATGGCG
>JANNMP010000310.1:0-2917 GCA_031398015.1 Burkholderiaceae bacterium | reverse complement strand
GCTGCTGCTTCGACCCGGCCCAGTCCTCTGGCGATGCCGCCTGCCCCTTCACCACGTTGTACTGGGATTTTCTCAGCCGCCACCAAGCCATGCTGGCGCGCAACCCGCGCATGGCCCTGCAGGTGAAGAACCTGGCGCGGCTGTCGGCCGCGCAGCGCTCGGCCATCGGCCCGCGCGCCGACGCCATCCGCAGCGGGGCGCTGGAATCCTGACACCCAAGATGAGCGACATCTTCCCGCCCACCCTGGCCGCCGCGCAGCAGCGCATCGCCGCCATCCGGCCGGCGGCTTACGCCAGCAGCCGCAACCACCTGGGCGGCGCGGTCACCCGGCTGTCGCCCTACCTGGCGCATGGCATCGTCAGCCTGACCGAGGTGGCCGCCACCGTGGCCGCGCGCCACAGCCTGCCGCTGGAACACAAGCTGGTGCAAGAGCTGGGCTGGCGGCAGTTCTTCCACCATGTGGCCCGGCACCGGGGCAGCGGCATCCTGCAGTCGCTGCACGCCGGCCCGCGGCCCGAGGCCGACTACCAGGCCAGCCTGCCCGACGACATCCACCATGCCCACAGCGGCGTGCCGGTGGTCGATGCGGCGGTGCGCCAGCTGTATGCCAGCGGCTGGCTGCACAACCATGCGCGCATGTGGCTGGCCAGCTACGTGGTGCATGTGCGCGGTGTGCACTGGCGCGCCGGGGCTGATTGGCTGTTGGCGCATTTGATCGACGGCGACCGCGCCAGCAACCACCTGTCGTGGCAATGGATCGCCGGCACCGCCAGCCACAAGCCCTACCTGTTCAACGCCGACAACGTGGCACGCTACACCGGGGCCGAATTCGCCGATTGGGCCAGCCCCGGCAGCGTGGTCGACACCGACTACGCCACGCTGGAGCGGTGGGCGCGTGGCCAGGCGCCGCTGCCGGCAGCCAGGCCGTTGCCGGTGGCACAGGGCATCGATGCGCCCGTGCTGTGGCACAGCCCGCCGCCGGGCCTGGCACCCGTGGCCAGCCTGGCCACCATCGGCAGCACCGCTGGCCGCCCGGTGCTGCTGGTCCACCCCTGGGCCATGGCCGAGCCTGCAGTCGATGCCGACCCCGCGCTGCTGCGCCTGGGCGTGTGGCCGGCCGAGCACTTTGCGGCCTGGCCCTGGCCAGAGCGGCGCTGGGCCTTTGTGGCGGCGCGGCTGCAGCAGGTCAGCCAGCACCAGGTGTGGGCCGACGCTGCGCAGTTGCAGCAGGCACTGGCCGGCGCTGCCAGCGTGCGCACGGCCGACCACCCCGAGCTGCCCACCAGCTGGCCGGCCGCCTGGCGCCAGCCCACGGCGCAGCTGCTGCCCGAGCCAGCGCGCCTGTGCAGTTCGTTCTCGCAGTTCTGGCGCCAGGCCACGCGTGGCTTGCAGCGGCTCGAAGACTTGCCTGGCTGGCCACTGCCGGCGCAGCCGGGCTTGTTCTGACTGGCGACTGCACTGCGCGCCAATTGCGCATTGGCAAGGCTTGTCGCACCCGTTGTCCAAGGCGCGCAACACAGACGCATTTCCATGCCCAGCACTCAGCTGCCGGCACGCAGCGTGCGCAAGGCGGCGGCGTCGAATGGATTGCGCTGAGCCTCCAGCTGGCGCAACCAGCGCTGCCGTGTTGCATGCTCGTCGCCGTCGCTGCTGCCGCGCTCCATGATGGCGCGCAGTTCAGCTGCAGCGTTGGCGTGCTGCCCCGCACTGGCCAGCGCAATGGCGTGGCCCAGCAGCGCTGTGCGACTTTCGCCAGCAGCGCGGGCGGCGCGGTCACACAGCGGCAGCGCGTCTTTGCCGGCGCCGGCAAAGGCCGCGCGCTGGCACAGGCTGACCAAAACGGCCGGGCTTTGGCTGTCAACCGCTGCCGCCGAGGCCTCCGCAACCAGCGATCGCACCAGGCTGACCTGGCCAATGTCGGCCGCTTGCCAGGCTTCCTGCAGCAGGCCCTGGGCGACACCTTCGCCCAGCGCTGCGCCGTCGCAGGTGCGGCGATAGGGCTCTTGCTTGAAGTAGGTGCGCCAGGCATCGAATCCAATATTGCGCTGCACATTCGCGCACAGCGTTGCCGAGATCGGCGCTGCGGCGGCCAGCGCTTGCAGCGACCACAGCGCCACCGTGCCACCACGGTCGACGCTGGCCAGCGTCTGGCCGGTGGCATCGAAGGCCAGCGCCGTGACTGGACGGCGGTGGCCGAAGCGCAGCCGTGCACGCGGCTCGGCATCACCGGCATTCCAGACATAGATGCTCCCGTCCGCCGCGCCACCGAACAGCCATTGGCCACTGGGTGAAAACGCCAGCTTGGCGATGCCGGCGTCGGCGCCCACCAGGCGTGTCGCCGCGCGGCTGGGTTGTGCCAGATCATGCAGCAGCAGCCCGCGCGCCGGGTCAACAGTCGCCAGCAGCGCTTGCTGCGGCGCGAGCGCGTGGGCGCGGCCCTCAATCATGCGCGGCGGCGCGCGCACATCGCGGCGGGTGTCAAGAGGCAGCAAGGTCAGCTCTTCATCACTCTGGTTAGCCACCAACAACGCTTGGCCGTTGGCGCTGAACTCCAGGCGGTAGCGGTCTTTTTCTCCGCCCTTCAGTGCCCGGCATGGCGCCTGCGAAGATGGGTTTGCGTCAGTCAGGCGCCACACGAGAACATGTGCGCCTTTGGGTCCACCACATTCAACGGCTGACGACGCGAGTTCGGCCGCCTTGTCGTCAGGCGCGTTCGACAGCACGGCGGCCAGTTGCTGGCCATCCCGACTCATGGCCAGTGCCAGCACATCGCCCGGCGCCTTGAAAGTGTGGGCCAAGGCGCGCGACGTGGTGTCCCATACCTCAACGACCGGCACACGCCGCGTCGCAGGCGTAAACGCCCAAGCAACCCGCCGTCCTGCAGAACTGGTGGCAACTGCATTCAGTTTGTCGGTC
>JANNMP010000275.1:0-3683 GCA_031398015.1 Burkholderiaceae bacterium | reverse complement strand
GACGCAGAGGCCACAGACGCAGAGGCCACAGACCCAGGGGCCACAGACGGAGGGGCCACAGTCGCAGGCGCAGGCGCTGGCAGCAGCTGCGCCTTGGACGCCAGCAGGTCCAGTGGCTCAGGCTGGCCAGCGTCGGTGGCTGGCGGCAAGTCGTCCAAGGCCGTTGCCAGTGCCGGTGCAGCCTGCTGGCCCGGATCGTTCGCCGCCGCCGTGTTGGGCATCGGCGCGGGGCTGCGGACCACATCTGCTGCGGCGTCTGGTGCAACCTGCAACCCGGCAGCCGCTGCCACCATCGGCGTCTCGGCCAACAAGGCCGGCTTCGCCGGGCCGCCTTGCGCCAGCCAATTGCGCAACATCGCCACGCTGGTTGGCCGGTTCGCCGGTGCTGCCACCAGGCAGGCATCGATGGCCGCAAAGACCTTGGCCAGCTTGTCGGCAATGGGCAGCGCGCCGCCAGCGGCTTGCCAGGCCTCGGCCAGTGGTTTGAACGGGCCGTCCGGCCCCTGCGGCAGCGCGCCGCTGATGCTGTAGTGCAGGCATTGGGCCAGCGCGTGCAGGTCATCGGCTGCTGTCACCACCGGGTGGGCATCGGCAATGACCTGTTGCACCGCGCAGAAGTCCAGCAGCAGCGGCCCGTCACCATGGCGCAGCAAGATGTTGCCCGGCAGCACCGCGCCATGTGTGCAGCCCTGGTGGTGCAGCGCCGCCAGCGCGTCGAGCAGCCCGTCCAGCCATTGCTTGAAGTCTTGCGGCGACGGCGCTGCCCCCAGGGCCTGGCGGTGCGCCAGCAGGCTGGGCCCAGGGCTGAAACGCATGACGCGGTAGACGGTGCCGTTTTCGTCCAGCACCGCCAGCACCCGCAGCAGTGCGGCATGGTCAACCCGGGCCAACACCTGCGCCTCGGCAACAAAGGCCTGGCGCCCGCGTTCAAAGTGCTGCGCCTCGCGCCGGCCGCGCGGCGCCACACGGCCGCTGGGGGTGCGGGTGGCCAGCGCTGTGGGCAGGTACTCCTTGAGTGCCACCACCTGCTGGCTGGCCCGGTCGCAGGCACGGTAGACCACCGCCAGCGGGCTGGTCGCGATGACACATTCGATGTCGTAGCGCGCCAGCGGCGGCCATGACGGCAGCACGGGGTCGGCCTCGTCCAATCGGTGGTCCGGCGATACAGCTTGCGGCGTCATCGGCGAAGATGCTACGCAAGCGCGGCGCCAGTGCAAATCCGTGCTGCCGTCCGGGCTGATGACAGATGCCCTGCCTCGGGGCCACGCCATGCCACTGCAATGCCTGGTCAGCGGTGCATGAACCGGTGTCGAAAGGCACCACAATCCAGCCCGATGTCGAACGTCGTTGTCTGGGTGGTGGCAGGGCTTGTGGCCTCGGTGCTGGCGGCTTGCGCCACGGCGCCGCCGCCACCGCCGCCACCCGTTGCAGCCGCCGCGCCGCCAGCACTTGCCGAGGTGACGCGCGCAGCCAAACCGTTGCTGCTTGACAACGCCCAGAGCCGCTGCGCTGCCGCAGCAAATCTGGCGGTGCCGGGGCTCGGCATCGGGCGGGCGGCTTGGGTCGCCGCCGGCACGCCCTACCCGCCAAGCTGGGCGGCACGCCGCACCCAGCCCGATGCGTTGGTTGAACACTGCCGCATCGACGCGCTGCTGGCTGCCTTCAGCGCCGTCAGCGCCGTCAGCGCCGTCAGCGCCGACAGCGCCGCTGGCGATGCCGCCGGACCGCCGCAACCGGTGGCGATCGAATTGCGCCTGCCGTCCAACTGGAACGGGCGCCTGCTCCAGCAAGGTGTGATGGGCGTGATGGCGCAGCCAACCGAGGCCTTCGGGCGCGGCACCGGCGCCGGCGGTTTTGATGACAACGCCTTGTCGCGCGGTTTCGCGGTGCTG
This sequence comes from Burkholderiaceae bacterium, assembly GCA_031398015.1. Taxonomy (GTDB): domain Bacteria; phylum Pseudomonadota; class Gammaproteobacteria; order Burkholderiales; family Burkholderiaceae_C; genus Pseudaquabacterium. The sequence goes on along the minus strand of JANNMP010000275.1, from coordinate 1,791 downwards.
GCCGTTGCCACGCGCCCCGCTGCCGGCGCCATTGCAGCACCGGTGCTGGCCGCCAAGGCCCTGGTGGCGGCCTACTACGGCCGGCCGGCCGGCCGCAGCTATCACGTCGGCTGTGGCGACGGCGGCCGCGACGGCCTGCGTCTGGCGCAAGCTTGGCCGGCGCTGTTCGATGGCATCGTGGCCGTGGCGCCGCGGCTGCGCGAGACCGACGCCACGCTGGCTGCCGCGTGGACGCTGCAGCGGTTCATGGCGGTGGCGCCGCGCACCGGCAGTGGCGCGCCAGTGCTGGCGCGCGCGTTCAGCAGCGATGCACTGTTCAGCGTGGCCCAGGGCATCCTCAAACAGTGCGACGCGCTCGACGGTGCCGCCGACGGCTTTGTGATGGACATGGCGGCCTGCCGCTTCGACCCTGCGGTGCTGCAGTGCAAGAGCCGCAGCGCCGCGGGTTGCCTGGCCGCCAACCAGGTCAAGGCGCTGCGCGAGGCCATGGCCGGGCCGCGCGACGACGCCGGCCAGCCGCTGTATGCCGCCTGGCCCTGGGATCCGGGCCTGGCAGCGCCAGCCTGGCGTGCCTGGACCATGGGCCAGGCGGCGCCAGGCCAGCCGCCTGACGCCCGCCACTTGGCTTTGGCGCAAGCCAAGACACTCGCCCCGCTGGCACCGCCAGCCACCGCCGGCACAGCCAATACGCCCGCAGCACCAGCGGCGCCGGCGCTGAACCTGTTGGCGTTCAACTTCAACCGCGACCTGCCCCGCCTGCAGGCTGCACGCGACGCCGATGCCGCCATGCTGGCTGCGCCACTGGATGCCTTCCGCCAATTGCAGGGCAAGCTGCTGCTGGTGCATGGTGCGGCCGATCCGGTGGTGTCGGCCTGGGCCACAGTGGCCTACCAGCAGCGCCTGGACGCGGCGGCCGACAGCAGCGGCGCAGGCGGCGCCGCCAACCACGCCCGCAGCTTCATCGTGCCCGGCATGGGTCACTGTGCCGGCGGGCCCGCCACCGACCGCTTCGACGCCCTGGGCCCGCTGGTCGATTGGGTCGAGCAAGACCAGCCGCCGCAGCGCATCGAAGCCCGGGGGTCGGCTGTGCTGCGCGATGAGACGCGGCCGCTGTGCCCCTGGCCGCAGGTGGCGCGCCATGTTGGTGGCAGTGGCGGGGTCACCAGCCTGCAGGCCAGCGCCAGCTACACCTGCCGCTGAACACTGACGCCTCAGGCCGCTGCCGTGCCTTGCGGCGTGCCGGCAATCCAGGCAGCGATCTGGGCATGTGCGCCCGCGTCCAGCTGCATCTGCTCGCGCTGGCACAAAAACAGCACCTGGTCGAGCAAGCGTTTGGCCAGCGTGTGCACATCGTCCTGGCCCTGGCCGAAGACATGGCCGTTGAGCTGCATGCCGCGCAGCAGGAACACCACGTCGCGCAGTGGCACGTCGATGGGCGGCGTTCGCTCCAGGCAGGTGTTGCGCACTTGCTGGGCGGTTTCAGTGGGCTCGTAGGTGAAGTCGGCCAGGTCGTCGCACAGCGCTTGCAGCACCGCACGCACCACCGGTGGCGCCAGCAGCGGCGCGCCGGTGAGCTGGCAGACCTCGCGCGCCATCGGCAGCAGGGCCTCGTGGCCGGCCCACAGGCTGTCGGCTGGCAGTTCAGCATCGGCCGAGGCTGCGCTGCCGGCTTCCAGGCGCGCCGGGTCGGCAATGCGCCCACCCGAGCCGTTCAGCCACACCAGCGAGTCGAGCCCCAGTGCCAGGAAAAACGGCTTGAACTGGCCGTGGCCGTTCCAGCCTTCCAGCAGC
>JANNMP010000145.1:0-3923 GCA_031398015.1 Burkholderiaceae bacterium | reverse complement strand
CGCGCCTTTGCCAGCAGCCACGCGTCGATGATCCTGTGGGGCATGGGCATCAGCCAGCATGTGCACGGCACCGACAACGCGCGCTGCCTGATCGCGCTGTCGGCCATCACCGGGCAGATCGGCAAACCCGGCTCGGGCCTGCACCCGCTGCGCGGCCAGAACAATGTGCAAGGCGCCAGTGATGCGGGGCTGATCCCGATGATGTTCCCCAACTACCAGCGGGTGGACAACGCCGAGGTGCATGCCTGGTTCGAGGCCTTCTGGGGCCAGCCGCTGAGCGCCCAGCCCGGCCTCACCGTGGTTGAAATCCTGCACAAGGCCGCCGCGCCCGAGACTGACCCGGCCAAGGTGCGCGGCATGCTGGTGATGGGCGAGAACCCGGCCATGAGCGATCCCGACTTGAACCATGCCCGCGCCGGGCTGGCCAGCCTGCAGCACCTGGTGGTGCAGGACTTGTTCATGACCGAAACCGCCTGGCTGGCCGACGTGGTGCTGCCCGCATCGGCCTGGCCCGAGAAGGCCGGCACGGTGACCAACACCGACCGCATGCTGCAGATGGGACGGCGTGCGCTCGACCTGCCCGGCGACGCGAAGCAAGACCTGTGGATCCTGCAGCAACTGGCGCGCCGGCTGGGCCTGGCCTGGCAGTACGACGGCGACAACAGCGGCGTGGCGGCGGTGTACGAAGAGATGCGCCAGGCCCTGCACGGCGTCATTGCCGGCATCAGCTGGGACCGGCTGGACGCGGCGCACAGCATCACCTACCCCTGCTTGACAGCCGATGACCCGGGCCAGCCGATCGTCTTCCATGACCATTTCCCCACTGCCGACGGCCGTGTGCAACTGCGCAGCGCAGCATTGCTGCCGGCCGGTGAGCAGCCTGATGCCGACTACCCGTTCGTGTTGATCACCGGCCGCCAGCTGGAGCATTGGCACACCGGCAGCATGACGCGCCGCAGCCAGGTGCTGGATGCCCTGGAGCCCCTGGCCACCGCCAGCTTCAACGGCCTGGACCTGGCCGCGCTGGGCCTGCAAGCCGGTGCCGTGGTCACGGTGGCCAGCCGGCGTGGCAGCGTGGTGCTGCAGGCCCGGCGTGACGACGGCACGCCGCCGGGCACGGTGTTCATGCCATTCGCCTATGCCGAGGCCGCCGCCAACATGCTGACCAACCCGGCGCTGGACCCGGCGGCCAAGATCCCCGGGTTCAAGTTCTGCGCCGTGGCGGTGCGCGCGGGGGGTGTGCTGGCCGCCGATGCTGGCGCCATGCGCGACGCTGATTGACGATGCCATGCGGCGCTGCGGTGGCTGCGATGGCCACCAGGAGTGCCGCCATGCCCTACGCCTTCATCAGCTGCCGCCGCTCAGATTCCGCCCAGGCCGCACGCGCCCTGCATGTGCAACTGCGGCTGCGCTTCGGCGCGGGCCAGGTGTTCATGGATGTCAGCGCCATCCAGGCCGGCGATGTCTGGCCTGAGCGGCTGCAGCGCGCTGCTGGACCGGGCCAGCGTGGTGCTTCACTTCGACGTGCCGGCAAGGGCGGGGCGGGCCGTCCAAGCAGTTCGAGCCGCCTCAGCGCGGTGCTTCAAGAATCCAGCAACCGGCCAGATGCCGATGGCGTCGTTTGGTCAGGCCTTGAGCAGGACCTGGCGAGACGTGGGCGTGGTGCCAAGTCAAACATCCGCAGCGAAGAGGTCACAGGTCGTCACCCCGGTTCGCGACGTGACGGATCTCAGCCGGGTGCCAGCGACTGACCGGTACCCGTCGCCAAGGGGCGTTCAGTTGGCGACAGCGACCGGCACCGCCCGACCCAAAGTCGAAGTCGACCATTGAGAAAAGCTGTCGGTTGTCGAAAGGACGGCCTGCGACCCGGAAGCGGCAGCGGTCAGTGCACTGCCGGGATGGGACCACCGAAACGCTGCGCCAGCAGGACCATGCCGGTTGGCCGGTGCCTGATTCGTATCAGATGGGCAACGGCGCCGGATTCGTGACCGACCAGATGATCAACAAGACGTCGTGACAGTGAGGGCTCGGGAAAAGGCTCGCTGCTGGCGATTGCGGCAGCAGTCAGGGCACGGGTCGCAGCTGCGGTGCCAGCAGCAATCGCGCGTCCGTCGCCGCGATGACATCGGCCACGCTGACACCCGGCATCGTCTGGAGCAGCACCAGCCCGGCGTCGCTCGGCTGGATCACCGCCATTTCGGTCACCACGAGGTCGACGCGCCGGATCGAGGTGATGGGCAGGCTGCAGCGGCGCACCAGCTTGGCGCCGCTCGGCGAGCGGTGGGTCATGGCGACGATCACACGCCGCGCCCCGGTCACCAGGTCCATCGCGCCGCCCATGCCGGGGATCATCTTGCCGGGCACCATCCAGTTGGCCAGGTGGCCGGCTTCGTCGACCTCGAGCCCGCCCAGCACCGTCACGTCGAGGTGGCCGCCACGGATGATGCCGAACGAGAACGCCGAATCGAAGGCGCAGGCGCCAGGCATTGCGCCGACCGGCCGGCCGCCGGCATCGGTCAGGTTGCGGTCCTCGAAGCCTTCGCCCGGCAAGGGGCTCATGCCCATGATGCCGTTCTCCGAGTGGAAGAAGACATGCATCGACGGCGGCAGGTAGTTCGCCACCAGTGTCGGCAAGCCGATGCCCAGGTTGACGCGGTCGCCGTCGCGCAACTCCTGCGCAACGCGGCGCGCGATCGTTTCCTTGTCGGTCATGTGGCCCCCAAGGCGCTTCGCGCCGCCCCCCCGAGGGGGAGCGAGCGCCTTCGGAGCGGCCGTGCGGCGCTCATTGAACCGCCTTGCCGACGAGGTAGCGCACGATCACGCTGGGTGTGACCACCGCGTCGGGCGCGATCACGCCGACCGGCACGATGTCTTCGGCCTCGGCGATCGTGACGGCGCCGGCCATCGCCATCAGCGGATTGAAGTTGCGGGCAGTCATCGCGTACTCGAGGTTGCCGTAGTAGTCGGCGCGCTTGGCGTTGATGAGTGCGAAGTCGGCCTTCAGCGCGGTTTCCAGCAAGTAGTCACGCCCCTGCACCTGGATCACTTGCTTGCCCTCGGCGACCAGCGTGCCCACGCCCGTGGGCGTGAGCACGCCACCCAGGCCGAAGCCCCCCGAGCGGATGCGTTCGGCCAGCGTTCCCTGCGGCACCAGTTCGACCTCCAACTCGCCGTCGAGCATCTTGCGTTGCGTCAGCGGGTTGGTGCCGATGTGGCTGGTGACGAGCTTGCGCACCAAACCCGCGTCGATCAGCTTGCCGATGCCCACGCCGGGCCGCGCCGTGTCGTTGCAGACGATCACGAGCGCGGTCTTGCGCTGGCGCACCAGTTCGTCGATCAGGCGCAGCGGGCTGCCGCCGCCCATGAAGCCGCCGATCATGAGGCTCGCGCCGTCGGGGATCAGCGCCACGACGTCGGCGAGCGGGATCGTTTTTTTCATGGCCGGGCGTGATTCAGCTCAGCCCCGTCACCGGCAGCGCGGCGCCATGGATGGCGAGCGCAGCGTCCGATGCCAGAAAGGCAATCACGTTGGCCAAATCTTCCGGCGCCACCCAGCGTGCGGGGTCGGCGTCCGCCATCGCGGCGCGATTTTCCGGCGTGTCGATGATGGTCGGCAGCACGCAGTTGACGTTGATGTTCTTCTCGCGCAGTTCGGCGGCCATTGACTCGGTCAGGCGGATCACAGCGCCTTTGGCGGCGCCGTACGCACCCATCAAGGCCTGGCCCTTTTGCGCCGAGAACGCACCGACATTGACGATCTTGCCGCCGCCGCGCTCGATCATGCCCGGCACGACGGCGCGCACCGCATGCAGCAGCGTGCGCGCGTTGAGGTCGAACAGGAAGTCCCAGTTGGCGTCGGCCGTCTCGTGCACCGCTTCGCCCATGCGAAAGCCACCGGCGAGATTGCACAGCACGTCGATGCG
>JANNMP010000115.1:0-7974 GCA_031398015.1 Burkholderiaceae bacterium | reverse complement strand
CATCGGCGGTGATGTAGGGCAGGTTGACATCGGTCTGGGTGTTGCTGGACAGCTCGATCTTGGCCTTCTCGGCGGCTTCTTTCAGCCGCTGCAGCGCCAGCACGTCCTTGGTCAGGTCAACGCCCTGTTCCTTCTTGAACTCGGTGACGATGTAGTCGATCAGGCGCTGGTCGAAGTCTTCACCGCCCAGGAAGGTGTCGCCATTGGTGCTCAGCACCTCGAACTGCTTCTCACCATCGACATCGGCGATCTCGATGATGCTGATGTCGAAGGTGCCACCGCCCAGGTCGAACACCGCGATCTTGCGGTCGCCCTTGCCGTGTTTGTCCAGGCCGAAGGCCAGCGCCGCAGCAGTGGGCTCGTTGATGATGCGCTTGACGTCCAGGCCGGCAATGCGGCCGGCGTCCTTGGTGGCCTGGCGCTGGCTGTCATTGAAGTAGGCCGGCACGGTGATCACCGCCTCGGTCACTTCTTCGCCCAGGTAGTCCTCGGCGGTTTTCTTCATCTTGCGCAGCACTTCGGCTGACACCTGCGGCGGCGCCATCTTCTTGCCACGCACCTCGATCCAGGCGTCGCCGTTGTCGGCTGCGGTGATCTTGAAGGGCATCAGGTCGATGTCCTTCTGCACTTCTTTTTCGGTGAACTTGCGGCCGATCAGGCGCTTGGCGGCATACACCGTGTTGCGCGGGTTGGTCACGGCCTGGCGCTTGGCGCTGGCGCCCACCAACACTTCGCCGTCTTCCTGGTAGGCAATGATCGATGGCGTGGTGCGCGCACCCTCGCTGTTCTCGATCACCTTGGTGGTGTTGCCTTCCATGATGGCCACACAAGAATTGGTGGTGCCCAGGTCGATGCCGATGATCTTGCCCATGGTGTGCTGCTCCTGAGGAGTGAATCTGATTGGTTCTGAAATGCGGCTGGCAGGGCGTGTTTCAAGCCCTCTGCAGCCGTGGCGATGTGTGGGTTGCGGCGCGGCGCTACTTGGGCGCGGCCACCGTCACCAGCGCCGGGCGCAGCACCCGGTCATTGATCAGGTAGCCCTTTTGCAGCACGGCCACCACGGTGTTGGCGTCCTGGTCAGCCGGTACCACGCTGATGGCCTGGTGGTGGCGGGGGTCGAACTTGGTGGCTGCGGGTGGCGCGATCGGCAACACCTTGTTGCGCTCCAGTGCCGCGCTCAATTGGCGCAGCGTGGCATGCACACCTTCGAGCACCGCCTCCACCTTGGCGTCGGGCATCGCAATGGCCGCCTGCAGGCTGTCCATCACCGGCAGCAAGCTTTCAGCAAAAGACTCCACTGCGTACTTGCGGGCCTTGCTGATTTCTTCATCGGCGCGGCGGCGGGTGTTCTCGGCCTCGGCCTTGGCGCGCAGGTAAGCGTCTGCCACCTCGGTGTGCTTGGCCTCCAGCACGGCCAGGCGCTGCTCGGCGCTGGGCGGCGGCTCGGCAGGCCCAGCCTCAGCGCTGTCGGCTGGATGCAGGCCGTTGGGCGTTGGCTCGGCCAGGCTCGGGTCGGTGGTCGCGGGGTCATTCTCCGGCGTCGTCATGTCGGTGGCTTTTCTGCTTTTCCTGAACGGGTTGAACACGGTCTGCTGGGATATGGGGCGGCTGGCCCACAGTTCAAGAGGGGTCTTTGGGCGGCGCTGCATCCGCCAGCGGCGGCCGTGGTGGGGCCGGGCCGGTTGGCGGGTTCAGTCGTCGTCGATTGCCGCGCTCCAGCGCTGCCAGCCTTGCTGGGCGCCGTCGAGCGCGCGGCGGTCGTGCTTGGTCGGCCGGCCCTGGCGGCCATCGGTGATGGCCAGGGCCGGCTCGGCGCCCAGGCGGCGCGCCTCGGCGGCCTGGGCGCGCGCGGCCAGGCTGTCGGGCGTTTCGGCATACAGGGCCTGGGCCACCGGCGCCGGGCTGCGCTGTTGGCTCAGGCCCAGCACCACCACAGTGCGCTGCACCGGGCCTTGGCGGATCAGCACAGTGTCTTGCAAGCGCACATCGCGTGATGGCTTGGCCGCCTGGCCATTGACCTGGATGCGGCCCTTGTCGATGTCGGCCACCGCCAGCGCACGGGTCTTGTAGAAGCGGGCAGCCCACAGCCATTTGTCCAGCCGCATCTCGGCCAGGGTTGGATGCGGGTCGGGCATGCTGCGGCTCATGGGGGCGGATTGTGCTGTGCCAGCGCCAGCGTCACCACGGCATCCAGGCCCATGCTGCGGCCACATGCACTTCGGTTGTTCAAGACCAGGCGGCCACCCAGTTGCTGCACGATTTCCAGGCAGATCGCCAGACCCAGCCCGCTGCTGGCGTGGCTGCGGCCAGCGCCATCGTCACCGGCAGCAAAGGGCTGCATCACGCGGGGCCGCAGGGTGTCGGCAATGCCCGGGCCGCTGTCGGCCACGGTGAGCTCGGCCTCGCCAGCGGCTGCCACCAGCCGAACCGCCAGCGCACCGCCCGCCGGGCTGTGCTTGAGCGCGTTGTGCAGCAAGTTGCGCACCAGCTCACGCAGGGCCCAGTCGTGGCCGCGCACCGGTGCCGCCTGCACGGCCAGCTCGAAATCCAGCCCGGCATCGGTGATCAACGGTGCCAGGTCGAGCGCCACCTCGCGCACCGTCTTGGCCCAGTCGGTGACGGGCGCATCGCCTTGCTGGCGCAATTGCTCGACCTTGGCCAGCGCCAGCATCTGGTTGGCCAGGCGGGTGGCACCGTCCACCGTGACGGCGATCTCGGCCAGCGCCTGCTGCGGCGGCAAATCACCCCGCTGGGCCGACTGCACCTGCACCTTCAGCACCGCCAGCGGCGTGCGCAGCTGGTGCGATGCGTCGCGCACAAAACGCTGCTGGTGCGCCAGCAGCCGGGCCTGGCGCTGCAGCGCTGTGTTGGTGGCGTTGACCAGCGGCATCAGCTCACGCGGCGCCTGCGGCATGTCGATCGGCGACAGGTCATCGGCGGCGCGCGCCTCGATGGCCTCGCTCAAGCGCCGCACCGGGCGGGTGGCCTGCTGCACCACCACCCACACCACGCCGGCAATCACCAGCAGCAGCGCAGCCTGGCGCCACAGCGTGTCAGCCAACACCTGGTTGGCCAGGGTGCGGCGCAGCTCCAGTGTCTCGGCCACCTGGATCGTGGCCATGCCCTGGCCGATGCGCCCGGCCACCGGCTGCAGCAGCACCGCCACGCGCACTGGCTGGCCCTGGTAGCTGTCGTCATAAAAATCGACCAGCGCGGCGTAGATGCCCTTGGCCGGAATCGTGCCGCGCCAGGCTGGCAGGCCGTCAAAGCCCGACACCATCTCGCCCTGGAAACCGCTGACCTTGAAAAACATGCGGCTGCGGTTGTCGGCCTCGAAGGCCTCCAGCGCCGAGTACGGCACGGTGGCCAGCAGGCGCGGCGCCTCGGGCGTGCCGCCCACGTCGAGCAGTTCGCCGATGGCCTTGGCCGATGCCAGCAGCGTGCGGTCATAGGCGGTGTCGGCAGCGCGCTGGCTTTGCTGGTGCAGGCTGACGGTGTTGAGCACCACCAGCAGCCCCACTGGCAGCAGGATGCCCAGCAGCAATTGGCTGCGCATCGACAAGGCCGCCAGGCGCTGCACCAGCGCGTGGGCTGGCAGCCTCACAGCTCGGCCTTCAGCAGATAACCCAGGCCACGCAGCGTGACCAGCCTGGCGGTGGTGGCCGCCAGCTTCTTGCGCAGCCGGTAGGCCACCACCTCGATGGCGTCGGCCTGCACCTCGGCCTCACCGGCAAACACCAGCTCGAACAAGCGCTCCTTGGCCACCGCCTGGCCAGGCCGGGCCAGCAACGCACGCAGCAGTGCACTTTCACGCGGTGCCAGTTCCAGCGGCATGCCTTGGTGGTAGACGGCGCCGGAGTCGCTGTCGATGCGCAGGCCACAGAACGCCGGGGCCTCGCCGCGCGCATCGGCAGCAGCGCCGCGCCGGGCCAGCGCCCGCACCCGGGCTTCAAGTTCGTCCAGGTCAAACGGCTTGGGCAGGTAATCGTCGGCGCCGGTGTTCAGGCCCAGGATGCGGTCACCCACGGTGCCACGCGCGGTGAGGATGATCACCGGCGTGGCCAGGCCGTCGGCGCGGGCGTCGGCCAGCACCTGCAGGCCGTCGCGCCCGGGCAGGCTCAAATCCAGCAGCACCACGTCGGGCAGGCTGGCGCGCCAGCGGTCCAGCGCGCGGGCACCGTCACCGCACACGGCCACGCTGATGCCGCGCCGCTCGAAGCTGCGCTGCAGCGTGGCCTGCATGCTGGGGTTGTCTTCAATCAGCAGCAGCTTCATGGGCCACAGTTTGGCCCGCCACGCTCAGGCATGGCGCCAGCGCAGAATGCCAGCGTCCTGGGTGTTTCCCCGGGGGTCCAGGACAGGTTTTCGACAGCCTGTGCCGCGATCATCACGCCACTGTCGGCCAGGCCGGCAACCCACACCAGGAGACATCCACCATGCGCCGTGACACCTTTTTGCGTTCGATGGCCGCGCTGGCCGCAGCCGGCGTGCTGCCCCAGGCGGCGTGGGCCAATGCCAACGTCAAGATGATGATCCCCGCCAACCCAGGCGGTGGTTGGGACAGCACCGGCCGTGCGCTGGGCAAGGCGCTGCAGGACGCAGCCGTGGCCGCCACGGTCAACTACGAGAACAAGGGCGGCGCGGCCGGCGCCATCGGCCTGGCGCAGTTTGTCAACGCCAGCAAGGGCGACGCCAACGCGGTGATGGTGATGGGCGCGGTGATGCTGGGCGGCATCATCACCGGCAAGCCGCCGGTCACCTTGAGCCAGGCCACGCCGATTGCGCGCCTGACCAGCGAATACAACGTCTTTGTGCTGCCGGCAGCGTCGCCGCTGAAGACCATGGCCGAGGTGGTCGAGCAAATGAAGAAGGACCCGGGCAGCGTCAAGTGGGGCGGCGGTTCACGCGGCTCCACCGAGCACATTGCCGCAGCCATGATCGCCCGCGCGGTGGGCGTGGACCCGAGCAAGATCAACTACGTCGCCTTCCGCGGCGGTGGTGAGGCCACGGCCGCCATCCTGGGTGGCAACGTCACCATCGGCGGCAGCGGCTACAGCGAGTTTGCCGAGTACATCAAGACCGGCAAGATGCGCGCCATCGGCGTCACCTCTGACAAGCGCCTGCCCGGCATCGACGTGCCCACGCTCAAGGAGCAGGGCATCGACGTGGTGATCGGCAACTGGCGCGGCGTGTTCGGTGCCCCCGGCATCACGCCCGACCAGCGCAAGGCCTTGACCGAGATGATCGTCAAGGCCACCAAGAGCAAGGCCTGGGCCGAGGCGATGGAGAAGAACAACTGGACACCGGCGCTGCTCACCGGGCCTGCGTTCGACAAATTTGTCGATGATGAATTTGCCAGCCTGCGTGCGGTGATGGTCAAGAGCGGGATGGTGTGATGGCTGGGGCCGCGCTGCGCCAGACGGCGGTGGCCGGCGGCGTGCTGGCGCTGGGTGCGCTGCTGGCGGTGGGCGCGGTCAGCATCCCGTCGGCTGCCGGCTACGCCGGTGTCGGCCCCAACTTTCTGCCCTGGGTGGTGGCGGTGTTGCTGCTGCTGTGCGGTGGCTTTTTGCTGTGGGAGGCGCAAAGCGGCGGCTTCCGGCAGATGGACGATGTCGACGGCGCCGAGCACGGCCACTGGCCCGGCTTTGTGTGGGTGAGCGCCGGCATCCTGGCCAATGCGGCGCTGATCACCAGCATTGGCTTCATCTTGAGTTGCGCGCTGTGCTTTGTGCTGGCGGTGCGTGGTTTCAAGTCGGCCGAGGGCCGGCTGGACATGAGCGCGCGCGCCTGGATCACTGACGCACTGGTCGGCATGGCCATTGCTGCGCCGGTGTTCTGGATGTTCACCCAGGCGCTGGCGATCAGCCTGCCGGGGCTGACCAAGACCGGGTGGCTGTGATGCTGCGCGCCGGTTCACGCACACCGCAGGAGCTGTGATGGACGTCTGGCAAAACCTGCTGCAAGGCTTCGCCACCGCCGGCACGCCGATCAACCTGCTGTGGGCGCTGGTGGGCTGCACCATCGGCACGGCGGTGGGTGTGTTGCCCGGCATCGGCCCGGCCACGGCAGTGGCCATGCTGCTGCCGATCACGCTGAAGGTGGAGCCCACCGCCAGCATGATCTTCTTTGCCGGCATCTACTACGGCGCCATGTACGGCGGCAGCACCACCAGCATCCTGCTGAACACGCCGGGCGAGGCCGGGTCGATGGTGACGGCACTCGAAGGCAACAAGATGGCCAAGAGCGGCCGTGCCGGCGCGGCGCTGGCCACGGCGGCCATCGGCAGCTTTGTGGCCGGCACCATCGCCACGCTGGGCGTCACCTTCCTGGCGCCGCTGATCGCCACCCATGCCGTCAAGCTGGGCCCGCCTGAATACTTTCTGCTGATGGTGCTGGCCTTCTGCACCGTCAGCGCGGTGCTGGGCCAGAGCACGCTGCGCGGCCTGGCTGCGTTGGGCATCGGCCTGGCCATGGGCCTGGTGGGCATCGACCAGATCTCGGCCCAGGCGCGCTACACGGCGGGTGTGCCCGAGCTGATGGACGGGCTGGAAGTGGTGCTGGTGGCCGTCGGCCTGTTTGCCGTGGCCGAGGCGCTGTATTCGGTGCTGTACCAGGGCCGGGTGGTCGAGACGCAGAACAAGCTGAGCCGGGTGCACATGACGGCCAGCGAATGGCGCCGCTCTTGGCCGGCCTGGCTGCGCGCCACCTTCATCGGCTTTCCGTTCGGCACCATTCCGGCCGGCGGCAGCGAGATCCCCACCTTCCTGAGCTATGCCACCGAGAAGAAGCTGAGCAAGTACCCCGAAGAGTTCGGCACCCGGGGCGCCATTGAAGGCGTGGCCGGGCCTGAAGCCGCCAACAACGCCGCCATCACCGCCACGCTGATCCCGCTGCTGACACTCGGCATCCCCACCAGCAACACCACCGCCATCTTGCTGGGCGCGTTTCAGAACTACGGCATCCAGCCCGGGCCGCAACTCTTCGACACCAATGGCGCGCTGGTCTGGGCGCTGATCGCCAGCCTCTACATCGGCAACGTGATGCTGCTGATCCTGAACCTGCCGCTGGTGGGGCTGTGGGTGAAGCTGCTCAAGATCCCCAAGCCGCCGCTGTATGCCGGCATCCTGATCTTTGCCACCGGGGGTGTGAACGGCATGCGCCAGAGCGCGTTTGACCTGGTGCTGCTCTACGCCATCGGCTTGCTGGGCGTGGTGATGCGGCGCTACAGCTTCCCCACCGCGCCGGTGGTGGTGGGCATGATCCTGGGGCCGCTGGCCGAGGCGCAGATGCGCAATGCGCTGAGCATCGGCGAAGGCAAGTGGGGCGTGTTCATCGAGCGGCCCGGCTCATTGTTCTTGCTGCTGGTGGTGCTGGCGGTGCTGGTGCTGCCGCGTGTGATGGCGGCGGTGAAGCGGCGCCAAGCCGGCTGATCTGGCGCCCGTGACCACCCGGGTCACGGGGGTTGCACGCTGCTGTCGTCGAAATCACCGACGCGCTTGTGTGTGTCGCCTGGGTAAAGTGAATATTCCACAGTCTGGAGTTGTTCATGCCCAAGCAGTACGCCCTGCGCCCCTCGCGCATCCATTGCATCGCCGCAGCGGCTTGTCTGGCCTTCAGCGCGCCAGCGCAGTCGGTGGTCACCGTTGATGGCGCCTGGTTCAGCAACGACAACGTGCCGGTCGGCCCTGGCGACAGCCTGCTGCCCACCAAGGGCTTGTACGTTGGCAATGCCGCGTTGGGCAGCTTGCTGGTCGATGGTGGCAGCCGGCTGCAAGTGGCATCACTGGTGTTCGGCCTCAACCAGACCGGCACCGGCAACGGCCTGCTCACCGGCGCCGGCAGCCGCATCGAGCTGGCGGGCAACGGCTTCGACCAGGGCAGCCTGAACCGGTTTGAAGTGGGTGGCTGGGGCACGTCGCAGTTCACCGTGGCCGGTGGCGCACTGCTTGACGGCCGGGCCAACAGCGCAGCCTG
>JANNMP010000527.1:0-1911 GCA_031398015.1 Burkholderiaceae bacterium | reverse complement strand
CCGAAATGCCGGCGTTGGCCGTGCCGAAGTAGTTGGGCGCAGTGCCGAATTTCGTTGCCCGGCTCATGCCGGCCATGCCACGTTGGCCGTCGGGTGGGTAACGGCAGGCTGCCACCGCGCGCCGGGCTTCATCGGCGTCTTGCACAAACGGCACCAGCAGCGTGGTGGCGCCAGCATCGAGCACCCGCTTGAGCGTGACCATGTCGTTCCACGGCACCCTTGTCACCGGCAGCATGGGCGTGGCCGCCACCGCCTGCAGCACATGCACCAGGCTGCCGAAGTCCAGCGGCGAATGCTCCATGTCGACCACGCTCCAGGCGAAGCCGGCATGGCCCATGGCCTCGGCCACGATGGCGCTGGCCGACATGATCCACGAGCCCAGCGGCGGCGTGCCGGCGCTGGTTTGCAACAGTTGCTGGAAGGCGTTCATGGCTGGGCGCTGATGGTGTTTGTTGGTCAAAAGATTGCCGGCTCGGGGCTGGGCGCATCACCCTGCAGAAAATCGAAGTCGCAGCCCTCGTGCGCCTGCGTCACATGCTCCTGGTACAGCCGGGTGTAGCCGCGTGTGACCGGCCGTGGCGGCGGCACCCAGGCAGCGCGGCGCCGGGCCAGCTCAACGTCGCCTACACCCAGGGTGAGCGTGCGCGCCGGCAAGTCCAGCGTGATCAGGTCACCGCTGCGCACCAGCGCCAGCGGGCCACCCACTGCCGCCTCGGGGCTGATGTGCAGCACACAGCTGCCGTAGTGGGTGCCGCTCATGCGCGCATCCGACAGGCGCAGCATGTCGCGCACACCACGCGCCAGCAGCTTCTTGGGGATCGGCAGGTTGCCCCATTCGGGCATGCCAGGCGCGCCCACCGGGCCGGCATGGCGCAGCACCAGCACGGTGTTCTCGTCGACGTCCAGTTCAAGGTCAGCGCAGCGCGCATTCATCTCGGCCGGTGAGTCAAACACCAGCGCCCTGCCGCTGTGCTGGAAGAAGCGTGGGTCGGCTGCGCTGGCCTTCATCACCGCGCCGTCGGGCGCCAGGTTGCCGCGCAGCACGGCCAGCGTGCCGTTGGCACTGACGGGCTGGTCCAGCGGGCGGATGACGCTGTCGTCTTGCACCACGGCGTTGGCGATGTTGGTGCCGATGCTGTGGCCGGTGCAGGTCAGCACATCGGCCGACAAGAACGCGCGCAGCCGCTGCATCAGCGCCGGCAGGCCACCGGCGTAGTAGAAGTCTTCCATCAACCTGTCACCACTGGGGAACAGGTTGGCCAGCACCGGCACCCGGCGCGACACCGCGTCCATGTCATCGAGCGTCAGCGCCACGCCGGCGCGGCGGGCCATGGCGACCAGATGCACCGCCGCATTGGTGGAGCCGCCGAGCGCCATCTGCACCACCACCGCGTTGAGAAACGCGGCGCGGCTCAAGATGCGCTTGGGCGTCAGGTCTTGCCAGACCATGCCGACGATGCGTTCGCCGCAGGCGGTGGCCATGCGCGGGTGGGCGCTGTCCATTGCCGGGATCGAGGTGCTGCCCGGCAGTGCCAGGCCCAGCGCCTCGACGATGGCTGTCATGGTGCTGGCCGTGCCCATGGTGTTGCAGGTGCCGGGGCTGCGCGTCATGCGCGCTTCCAGCGCCTGCCATTGCGTGGCGTCCAGGCCACCGGCCTGGTATTCGTCCCAGAACATGCGGGTGTGGGTGCCGGCGCCGATCTGGCGGGTGATGCCGCCTTGCACCTGGCGGTCATTCAACATTGGCCCGGCCGGGCAGAACAGCGCCGGCACGCCCATGCTGATGGCGCCCATCACCGTGCCGGGCGTGGTCTTGTCGCAGCCGCCCAGCAGCACCACACCGTCGATCGGGTGGCAACGCAACAGCTCTTCCACTTCCATCGCCAGGACGTTGCGGTACAGCATGGTGGT
>JANNMP010000093.1:0-1653 GCA_031398015.1 Burkholderiaceae bacterium | reverse complement strand
CGGTCGCCTTTGACGCCCACGCTGAGTGTTTGGCCGCCGCTGCCTGTGCCGATGAACAGCACATCGTAGTAGCCGGCCTCACGCTCGGCGCGTGACGGGCCTTCGCCCGGCTTGGGGCCGTCGTCGCTGGCCAGGCTCTTGTCGGCGGCCACTGCGTCGGCCATGGCCTTGCCCTCGTCGCCGGGGCCGGTGACCAGCATTTCGTCGTAGACGAAATCGGCACCCCAGGCATGGTTGAGCAAGAAGTTGCTGCGGTGCACGTTGCGGGTGTTGATCGCTGCCATCACGAACGGCGCCACCCACACGCCCAACACCTCATCGACCATCGGCTTGTGGCCCGATGGCTGGCGCGGGCCGTCGAAGCCAGGTGTCAGCACGAATGGATTACGCAGCAGGTCGAGCACGCCCGGCTGGCTGGCGGCGGCGGCCATGGTGGCCTTCAGGCTGGCGGCGGTGCCGCCCGAGAACGTGCCCCGCATCCTGCGCACCCGGCCGCGCACCCGCTGCGCGGGCACGCCGTGGCGTTTGACCATCTCGTCTTGCAGCATCAACACACCCAGGTCGAACGGGATCGAATCGAAGCCGCAACTGAACACGATGCGCGCGCCGCTGGCCTGGGCCGTGGCATGGTGGGCGTCGATCATCTGGCGCATCCAGGCCGGCTCGCCGCACAGGTCGACATAGTCGGTGCCGGCTTCGGCGCAGGCCTTGACCAGGGCGCTGCCGTAGAGCTGGTACGGGCCGACGGTGGTCAACACCAGCCGGGTGCGTGATGCCAGCGCTGCCAGGCTGTGGGCGTCATCGCTGTCGGTCACCACCAGCGGCGTGTCAGCGGGTGCGCCCACCTCGTCACGCACCGCCTGCAGTTTGGCCAGGCTGCGCCCGCCCATGGCCCAGCGTTGGCCGCTGGGCGCACGTGCCAGCAGGTGTTCGATGACCAGCCGGCCGGTGAAGCCGGTGGCGCCGTGCACGACGATGTCGAAGTCTTTGGTCATGCGAGTCTTCCATTGCAGCGGTTGGAGCGCGGATTCTCGCCGCGCCACATGGCAAGCTTGCACAGCCCGGGGCGGCGTTTGTGGCTATGGCGCGCTGCTGCCGCAGGCCTGAAGATGGTGCATGCCCAGCGCGCGACGTGTCTGGTCACGATGTGTTTGCATCGGCAGGAGGTGCCATGTTGCAGGGGTTGGGCCAGGCGCTGGGCCAGGCCTGTCGCCAGTTTGGCGACCGGGCGGCCTTGCAGGGACAGGCGCAGACGTTGTCGTACCGCACCTTGTTCGACCAGGCCGGTGCGGCGTCTGCGCAGCTGCAAGCGGCCGGCCTGCTGGCCGATGAGCCGGTGCTGGTGCTGGTGGACAACCAGCCCGGTGATGTGGCCGCGCTGCTGGCAGTCTGGCGGGCCGGTGGCGTGGTGGTGGCGGTGCACCGCAGCACGCCAGCCGCGTTGGTGGCGGGGCTGCAGCAGCGCACCGGAGCGCGCTTCGCACTTGACCTGGCCGCTGGCACGGTCGCCCACACAGCCGCTGGCACCGGCAGCGCTGCCGGGCTGCAGCACTGGGCCAGCACGCCACCACCGCAGCGGCCACTGCTGGCCGGTGCAGCCTTCATCATCTTCACCTCTGGCTCCACTGGCGTGCCCAAGGGCGTGGTGCTGTC
>JANNMP010000033.1:0-4444 GCA_031398015.1 Burkholderiaceae bacterium | reverse complement strand
TACAGCACCTGGGCGGCCAGCGCGGCGAAACGGTAGTCGGCCTTGCCCTGCAGCAGCAGGCGCACCTGCACACCGCGCTGGGCGGCATGGCGCAGCGCACGCCTGAAGCCCAGACCGGGGTAGAAATACGGGCAGACCAGCAGCACGCGCTGGCGGGCCTGGCCGATGGCCAGCATGTAGGCCTGCTCGATGGCGCGGCGCTGGCGCAGGTTGTCGCGCACCAGAAAGGCCGCGCGCACCGGGGCCAGGGTGTCGGGCACGGTCTCGATCGGTGGCTTGATCACCCGCAGCCGGGCCAGCATGCGCTTGGCGCGCGCCACCGGCTCGGCACTGCGGGCGAACTGCATGGCTTCGTCACGCAGATGTTGGCCCAGGCTGGCACGGGTGTGCATGGCACGCGCGGTCTGCACCATCTGCAGCACCAGCGGGCCCTGCACCTGCACCGCAAAGTCCAGCCGCGGCTGCTCAGTCCAGCCATGGTTCAGGTCATGGCGGTCGTCGATCACATTGATGCCGCCGACGAAGCCATGTTCGCCGTCGACCACGCACAGCTTCTGGTGCAGGCGGCGCAACTGGCCCGGATGCAGCAGCCGCCACCAGCGGTCAACCGGGCGGAACACCACCAGCTGCACACCCGTGTCGGCCAGCCAGCGGCGCAGCGCCGGCAATGTGGCCTTGCTGCCGAAGCCATCCACCACCACACCCACCTGCACGCCGCGGCGCGCGGCATCTGCCAGGGCCCGGGCCACGCCTTCGGCAGCCGGGTCGTCATGGAAGATGTAGGTGGCCAGCCACACCCGGTGCTGCGCGGCTGCGATGGCCTCACACATCGCCGGGAACAGCTCAGACCCGCCGGTGAGCAGGCGCACCTGGTTGCCGCCGCTCAACTGCGCCGCCAGGCGCTGTGCGGCGCGGCGCGCGGCATCCGAGGCTGGGCGTGGAGGCCGCGCTGGCATCAATCCAGCCGCAGTTCGACCAGCAGCGGCAGGTGGTCAGACATGCGGGCCCAGCCGTTGCTGCGCGGCACGGTGGCCGCTGTGCAAGCCAGGCCGCGGGTGTAGACACGGTCGAGCGCAAACAGCGGCACCGCCGACGGGAAGGTGCGCTGCGCACGCTCAGCCCCGGCGCGGGCGCGCGCCAGGCCGATGGCGCGCATCGGCGCGTCGAGCTTCTCGCCCCAGTCGTTGAAATCACCGGCCACCAGCAGCGGCGCGCCGGGCGGCACCTCGGCGGCGATGAAGGCAGCCAGGCGCTCGACCTGGCGCACCCGGCTGGCATGGATCAGCCCCAGGTGCGCCACCACGGCATGCACCTCCACGCCCTGCCACCACACCGGCACATGCAGCAGGCCACGCTGCTCGAAGCGGTGATCGCTCACATCATGGTGGCCGACATCGCCGATCGGCCAGCGCGACAGCAGCGCATTGCCGTGTTCACCATGGCGGGTGGTGCAGTTGGTGCGGTAGGCCACCGCATAACCCTCAGGCGCCAGGAAGTCGGCCTGGCCTTGCTCGGGCCAGCCCAGCACGGTGCGGGTGAAGCGGGTGGCGTCGCGCTTCTCGAACAGGCGCACCTCTTGCAGGCACACCAGGTCGGCGTCCAGCGCCTCGATGCCCAGGCCCAGGTTGTGGATCTCCAGCCGTTTGCGCGGGCCGACGCCGCGCACGCCCTTGTGGATGTTGTAGGTGGCCACGCGCAGCACGTCGCTGGTGTGCTGGGTGGCGGGGCTGCTCAGGCCGAGGCCCTGGGCGGCCAGGCGTGAATGGGTGAAGTGGGGATGGCGCATGGTGCTCAGGTGGCGTTGCCGCCCAGGCGCGGCAGGTCGGTGGAGCTGCCGCCCAAGCGCGGCAGGCTGTCGAGACTGCCGCCCAGGCGCGGCAGGTGCAACACCGCCTCGGCATTGCTGGGCGAGAAGCAGCGGTCAGCCGCCTCGCGCCAGGGCAGCCAGACGAACTGCAGATGTTCACGCGGGGCCAGCACCACGGGTGTGCCGGGGGGCACGGTGAGGCCGAACACATGCTCGGTGTTGTGCGTGGTGCCAGGCGCGTAACGGTGGCGCCAGCTGGGGTAGATCTCGTAGACATTGCTGAGCGCCCAGTCACGCAGGGCTGGCAGCGGCACGGCCGCGCTGCCGACCACGATGCCGGTCTCTTCGGCCACCTCGCGCACGGCGGTGTGCAGCGGCAGCTCATCGGGCGCATCCAGGCTGCCGGTCACGCTCTGCCAGTAGCCGGGGCGGTCGGCGCGCTCGATCAGCAGCACGTCGAGTGCTGCGGTGTGGATCACCACCAGCACACTCTCGGGGATCTTGAACGGCCGCGGTGGCGCGCTCATCGTGGCGCCCGCCGCTGCTGCACCGCCGCCGCCAACTGGCGCAGCAGCGGCGCGGTGTCGTCCCAGCCGATGCAGGCATCGGTGATCGACACCCCGGGCTGCAGCGCCACGCCGGGCAGCAAATCCTGCCGGCCTTCGTGCAAATGGCTTTCGACCATCAGGCCGATGATGCGCTGCTCACCACCGGCCAGCTGCGCCGCCACGTCGGCGGCCACCGCGATCTGGCGGCGGTGCTGCTTGGCCGAGTTGGCATGCGAGCAATCAACCATCACCTGCTCGCGCACGCCGGCCTTCTTCAGCACCGCGCAGGCCGCCGCCACATGCGCGGCGTCGTAGTTGGGCTGCCGGCCACCACGCAGGATGACATGGCCGTCGGCATTGCCGCGGGTCTCGAAGATGGCCGCCACGCCCATCTTGGTCATGCCCATGAAGGCGTGCGGCGCGGCGGCCGACACCAGCGCATCGGCGGCGATCTGCACGCCGCCGTCGGTGCCGTTCTTGAAGCCCACCGGGCAACTCAGGCCACTGGCCAGCTGGCGGTGGCTCTGGCTTTCAGTGGTGCGCGCGCCGATGGCACCCCAGGCGATCAGGTCACTCACGTACTGCGGGCTCAACAGGTCAAGAAACTCGGTGCCGGCGGCCAGGCCGGTGGCGTTGATGTCCAGCAGCAACTGGCGGGCGCGGCGCAGGCCTTCGTTGATGTGGAAGCTGCCGTCCAGGTGCGGGTCATTGATGTAGCCCTTCCAGCCCACGGTGGTGCGCGGCTTCTCGAAATACACCCGCATCACCACGATCAACTCGCCCTGCAATTCATCGGCCAGCGGCTTGAGCAGGCGGGCGTAGTGCATGGCCTGGGCATGGTCGTGGATGCTGCAGGGGCCGACCACCACCACCAGGCGGTCATCCTGGCCGTGCAGCACGCGGCCGATGGCCTGGCGCGTGGTCTCGACCACCGCCTCGATGGCGGCGGTCACCGGCAGGTCTTCGAGCATCACCGCAGGCGACACCAGCGCCCGCACGGCGGCGATGCGGGTGTCGTCGATGCGGGTGGTGTCGCGCGTGGGTGGGCTGGGGTTGGCAGCGTGGATCGGAGTCATGGTGTGCAGGTTCATTCAGCGCGGCGCCATGCGCTCGCGCAGCCAGGCGGCAAACGTTGCCTCGTCGATGTCGCCCGATGCCAGGCCAAACATGGCCACCGTGGCTTCGGCCTGGGATGCGGTGAGCCGGTGGCCATTCAAGCCGAGGAACAGGCCCACCGACAAGAAGGCGGCACGCTTGTTGCCATCGACAAACGGGTGGTTTTGCGCCAGGCCAGAGGCGTAGCTTGCAGCGAGGTCAGCCGAGTCGGGCTCACCATAGGCCGCCAGGTTCAAGGGGCGGGCCAGCGCTGATTCGAGCAAGCCAGCATCACGCAGCCCGCTGGCGCCACCGTGAGCGGCCAGGCTTTCATCGTGCAGCAGCACCAACAGACGTTGGTCAATCCAGCGCCACACCGGCGTGGTCATTTTGCCAACGCCCGGAAAGTGTCGCGGTACTCGCGCATGAACGCGCGGCCGATCTCCAACTGCTGCTCGAAGGCCGGGTCCAGCGACGTCAGCGCCACACCGTCGGGCGTTTCAGTGACGTACAGCGTGTCGCCCTTCTCCAGCTTCAGCCGCGCCAGCACCTCCTTGGGCAGGATGACACCGACCGAATTGCCGATCTGGGTGAGCTTGAGGGCGTGCATGCTGGGCTCCGGTGAGGTTATAACCAATGTTATACCAGACTGGCGCCGGCATGGGCCGACAGGTGCACGCCGCGGAACCGGCTTTGCCGGGCCGCTGGCGTGCCTTGCAGGCCGCAGGCGCTGCGGGGGTGGGGTCAGCTGCGCAACTTGATGTGCAGCTCACGCAACTGCTTCTCATCGACCAGGCTGGGCGCGCCTGTCAGCAGGCATTGCGCGCGCTGGGTCTTGGGGAAGGCGATCACGTCGCGGATCGAGTCGGCCTTGCACATCCGCGTGGCAATGCGGTCCAGCCCGAAGGCCAGGCCGCCGTGCGGCGGCGCGCCGTACTGCAGCGCGTCGAGCAGGAAGCCGAACTTGAGCTTCTGCTCCTCGGGCGTGATGTTG
>JANNMP010000022.1:0-6571 GCA_031398015.1 Burkholderiaceae bacterium | reverse complement strand
CCATGCTGGCGCTGGCCGACGATGAGCTGCTGCAAGCACCGCCTGCCGAGCCGCCATGGCCGGCACGGCTGGCGGCTTACCAGGCCGCACGCCAGCAGTTCATGCAAGCTGGTCGCAGGGTGGTGCCCAATGCCGACGCCGCATTGATGCTGGCCCAGGTGCGTGCACCGCTGCTGGCGGTGCTGGCCACCAGCGCCGACTTCCGCCCGGCCTATGCGCCACTGCTGCGCCTGGCCGCAGCGCTGGCGCACAGCGACCCCAGCGCTGCCCGGGCGCTGCTGGCCGAATTGGCCCGCCTGCAACCGGCGCGGCCCGAGGCGGCGGCGCTGTTGGCCACGCTGGGGCCGGGCTGAACTGAAGCCGGTGGCCGCTGCCTTGGCTTGGCCAGCAGAGTGCCGTGCCGGCGCCCTGGTGCGTCAGCCCTGGCGCCGCCGGGCCATGGCGCCGACGGCCAGCAGCCCGGCCAGCAGCAGCGCTGCGGCCTGCGGCTCTGGCACCACTGACGTGTTGTAGGTGAAATCGTCCAGCGCATAGAAGCCCTGGGTCCCCAGCACCACCACGCTGTCGACCAGGCCGCTGTAGCCGCTGGCCACGAACTGCGGCACGCCAGCCAGCACCGCCGAGTCTGCCGAGGTGAAGACCAGGTTGCCGCTCTGGAAGAGCTGGTAGCGCACCTTGTCCTGGCCCGCGAACCAGGCACCGTCGAAGCTGAAGGCCTGCACCCGGGTGATGGCCTGCGTGGCCTCGAATGCGGCGCCGGTGTAGAGCCGAAAATCGGTGGCCAGGTAGGTGCTGCCTGACGTCGGGTTGGCTGGTGCGTTGGCCCGGTCGGTGTGGAACCACGGCGTGTCGTCGATGTTGTTGCTGCCGAAGCTGAAGCCCTGGTAGTCAGCGGTGAAGAATTCCAGGCCGGTCAGGTCATCGAAGTTCAGCACCTCGGCATGCGCGGCGGGGACGGCGAGCAACAGGGCCAAGGCGCAGTGCAAGGCGTGAACGGGTTTGGACATCGAGAACTCCTGCGGGTGGTGCGCGGGGTGTGCGCGGTTGTGTGCGGTTGTGCGCGGTTGCGTGCAAGCTTTGAAACGGCGGCTCAGGCGCTGGGCGCCTGCATAAAACCGAGTGACAGACTGTCGCCAGAAAAGTTCTTCAGATTCGGCAGCACGCTGTCGATGTCACCGGCGCCCACCCCAAACCAGGTGGCCAGTTGCGCCGCGAACTGGTCAACCGCCATGCGGGGCAGCAAGCGGCCGCGGCCGACATCGTTCGGCCCGTCGTTGGCCAGCACGGGTGCCTCACCGTAGAAGCGGCCACCGTTCACCGCCCCGCCCAAGACGAAGTGCATGCTGCCCCAGCCATGGTCCGAGCCGTCGCCGTCGGCATTGAGCGTGCGCCCGAAGTCTGAGGCGGTGAACAGCGTGACCTGCCGGTCCACACCTTGGCGCTTGGTCTCGGCATGGAACGCCGCCATGGCCTTGCCCACCGTGTCCAGCAGCGCTGGGTGCTCGTCCTTGAGCCCGCTGTGGTTGTCAAAGCCGCCCAGGGTGACAAAGAACACCTGGCGCTTGGGCCCGGCTTGCCCACCGGCCAGCAATTGCGCCTGCGCCGAGATGATGCGCGCGACCATCGACAACTGCGCGGCCAACGGGTTGCCCACCGGAAACAGCGCGCTTTCAGGCGCCTGCAGCAAGGCCGGTGCGAGCACCGCCTCGGCATTGATCGAGCGCTGCACGATGCGCGCATGCTCGGCTTCAAACAGGTTGGCGCTGGGCGCCGTGATCAATGCCCGCATCGCCTGCTGGCAGGCTGCCGAGCCGAACAGCGGCTGCTTGATGGCGTTGATGGACACCGCACCGCCGGGCGACACCTGGTAGGCCGCAGCAGTTGCACCCGATGGAAACACACCGTTGCTGCCGACGTTGATGCACGTGAAGGTGGCGTTGCCGTTGTTCTGGTCGAACACATCGCCCAAGCGGCCACCCCAGCCCGTGGTGTTGCCTTCGGGGCCCGACGATTGGTAGAACGACTGCTGGTCGTTGTGCGAGAACAGCTTGGGCGGCAGCCGCACCGAGCGGTCTGTGTACTGCTGCTTCGACGTGGGTTCGATCAGCGCGCCGATGTTGAGCATCACCGCCAACTGGCCGTCATTGAACGGCTGCAGCAATGGCAGCAGCTGTGGCGCCAAAGCGTACTGCCGGCCACCGGGCAGCGGCAGCTGTGGGTTCAGCACCGTGGCCGCCAGGTCGGCCTGGGGCGTGGCCAGGTTGCGCCGCTGGTCGGCATAGGCGGCGTGGCTGGCGTTGTCATAGGGCACCAGGGTGTTCGACTGGTCATTGCCGCCGAACAGGAAGATGCAGACCAGCGCCTTGTAGTCAGTGGCGCCGGCCGCAGCGGCTTGGCCAAACGCGGCCAGGTTCAGCGCCAGCGGGCCGGTGGCGCCGGCCATCGACAAGGCACCGACACGCTTGAGAAAGCCGCGGCGGGAGTTTTCGGAAGTCATGGCAGTGTCCTTTGGTGTCTGCGGCTGGAGCGGGCGCGCCATCACTTCTGCACCAGGTAGCCAGGTGCAGCCATCACCAGCATCACCGCCGCCTGAACCCGGCGCAGCGCACCGCCGGCGGTGCTGCTGTCGATGCTGTCCAGCGCCGTTTTCAGCGCTACCAGCGTGGTCGGCGCCACCTGGCCTGCGGCCAGCAGCACATTCAGCTCGTTCAGCAAGGCCGCTGCATCACCGGCCAGCAGCAGCAAGGCCGCGTGGTCGGGCCTGGCTTCGCCAATGCCCTGGCCGATCACACCGCGCATGTAGTTCAGGTAACCCGCCACCGAGGTTTCGTTGGTGATCTGGAACTCTGGCGAGGTGATGCCCAGCCGGCCCAGTTCACTGTCGGGCGGCACATAGCCGGGGCGGAAGAAATTGAACACCGAAGGCGAGCGCAGCGGGGTTTGCGCCAGCTCATCGTCGGGGTCGGCCAGGCTTCTGATCCGGTACTGGCCAGACGCCGTTGGCGGCAACTGCACCAACCTGGCCCATTGCAGGAAGCGCAGCATCGGCTCACGCAGCTTGCCGTGTTGCGGCACGCTCAGCCAGGCAGCAGCGCGCGCTTCGCTGTCAAGCAGCACCGCGCGCAGCGTGGCCTGCATGTCGCCTTTGCGCCGCTGCGCATTGCCGTCGAACGCGGCCGCCACACGCGCCACATAGGCCGGCGTCGGGTTGCTCTTGACCAGGCGCTGGATCAACTGGCGGCCGATGAACGGGCCCATGTTCCTGTGGGCCATCAGTGCCTGGATGGCCAGGCCCAGGCTGGCCACGCCATCGGTGAGCGCCGGGATGGTGGTGCCCAGAATGTTCTTCTCACCCAACTCATGGCGGCTGGCCAGTTGGCGCATGGGCTGGGACACGTTGGATGTCGGCGTGCTGCGGTCATCGCTCAACACCCAGCCGGTGAACACCCGCGCCAGGCCCGACACATCGTCCTGCGTGTAGCTCTCCTGCGGTGCGCCGTTGCGCAGCGCCGGTGTGCCGTCGGGGTTCAGCGTCAACAGGCCGATGGTGAACAGCTGCATCAGCTCTCGGGCGTAGTTTTCGTCGGGCTGGCTGCCGGTGACCGGGTCGGCCTTGCGGTTGTTGACATAGCTGAGGTAGGTGCCCATGGCGGCGCTGGTCGAGACCTGGGCCAGCAAGTCGCCGTAGTTGCCAAACGCGTTGCCTTCCAGGATGTCCATGTACGCCGCCACCGCAAAGCCGCGGTTGGTCAGCGGCGTGATCGAGACGACGAGGATCTCGCTCAGCGCCAGCGTCACGCGCTGGCGCAACACGTCGGGGCTGGTGATCAGCTTGCGCCACAGCGCACGTTCCAGCGCGTCGCCGCCGCCGCCACCGCCGTTGGCGCTGTCGTCAGCATCCGGGCCGCCAATGCCGATCAGGCTGAGATAGCTGGCGCTGCGTGGCGTCTGGAACTGCGCGCTGATCCAGCCGTCGATGCCGACAGCGCGCACTTGCGCAATCTGCTGTGCCGTGCCGCCCATGCCAGCCTGGGAGAGCAATCGCGATGCCTGCTCACGTGTCAGCCGCGCGGGCGGGCGAACGGGCGGCGACACCGGCCCAACCGCAGACGGCTCGGCCTGGGTGGTGGCCAGGCCAGTGGCAAATGCCATCCCGGTGGCGGTGGGCACTGCGCCGCCGCCGCCACCGCAGGCTGGCAGGGCTGCGGCGGCGGCCAGGCCAGCCAGCCGGGCTGGCTGACCGGGTTCGTCGGTCGGGGTGGCGGGCTCGCCCGGTTGGCGATCATCGGGTTGTTCAACGGTGGCTGGGCGCATGGTGACTGCTCGGTGAATGCGTTGTGTGGTGCGTGGCAAGCCGAACCACAACACGCTGTTGTGGTCGTCCTGTCAGGCGTTGAACCCTTGAACCGCGCTGCCACCCGGGCCAGTGAGCGCTGAGGCCGCGCCAGCGGGCTGAACGCGCGCTGACCGGCACAGCCTCAGGATATTTGCTGCGTGCTGACTTGTTGTGTCAGCGCATGGGTTTGATGCATCAGGTCGTAACCGGCCTTCCATCCAAGCTGGACACACCGCCATGCGCTGCACGGGCCGCTGCGCACCGCTGTTGGGCGCGCCAGGGCCGGCTTGATCAGAACGCCTGCCGCAGCGTCAGCCGCAGTGTGCGCGGCTCGGCCGGGTGCACATGGCGGTCAGCCACTGCCGCAGCCTCACCCGGCAGCTGCGATGCATAGAAGTACTGGATGTCGTTGACCTTGCGGTCGAACAGGTTGAACACATCCAGACTCAATTCACCGCCGTGCCACAACGTGCGGCTCAGGCGCAGGTTGGTCGTCAGCGATGCGCGTGAGCGTTCGCTGTTGTCCTCGGTCAACGCGCCAGGGCCCAGATGGCGCCATTGCAGGCTGGCCGACCACGGCCCCAGCGCACGCGCCGTCACCGCGAACGAGGCCACCTTGTCGATGCTGTTGGGGATGCGGTTTTGGGATCGAAGGCCCTCGGGCGCGCTGTCGGCAAAACGCGCATGGCTCCAGGCCAGGTCGGCATCGACCAGCAGCCAGGGCAGTGGTGTCCAGCGGTTGTTCCATTCCACGCCCCGGCGCTTGCTGGGCCGGTTGGCCTCGGTGGCGCCGGCGTCGCCCACATAGACAAGTTCCGAGTCGAAGTCCAGCCACCACAGCGCCAGCGATGTCTGCAGGCCGGGCAGCCATTCACTGCGTGCGCCCAGCTCCCAACCGGTGGCGGCCACCAGGCCGGGCACACGGTCCACAGCAGCGCCGGTGCGGGGGTCGAGCCGCACGGTGGTGCCACGCGCGTCGTTGCTGTGGAAACCGCGCCCGGCGTTGGCAAAGAACTCGGTGCGGGCCCAGGGCCCGGCCACCAGGCTCAGCTTGGGCGAGACCAGCTGGTCGCGGCTGCGGCCACCGTTGGCCGGCAGGCTGAGCGCGTTGACATCAAAGCGCGCCTGGTCGGCGCGCAGGCCCACCACCGTGCGCAGCCAGGGTGCCAGTTGCACGGCGGTCTGGCCGTACAGGCCGAGCTGGGTCTGGCGGATGCTGTCCAGGCGCGTGGTGCCGATGGTCTGCCGCGCTTGCGTGTCGAACAGGCCGACGCGGATGCGGTCATGGCGCAACTGCAGGCCCACGGTGCTTCGCGCGGCCAGGCTGCCCAGCTGGTGGTCGAGCGCGTGGCTGGCGTGCAATCCGTACACCCGTCTGTCGTCGTGCTGCGCAAACTGGTCACCGCTGGCCGGCCGCTCCAGCGCATAGCTGAAATTGGAATAGAGCTTGGCGTCATAACCCATCGCATAAGCGGCCACCTGGGTGCTGCTGTTGGTGCTGGTGTCACCCCGCCGCTGCCATTGGCCCGACAGGCTGGTGCGCTGGCTGTGGCCGCCGTCGCTGGCGTCGAGTGAATCGAAGCGGCCGAACGGCAGGCCGTTGTAGCTGCCGGCGTCGATCAGGCGCTGCGGGATCTGGTCGGTGGCGGTCCAGCGCGCTTCGTAGTGCATCAGGCTGGCCTGCCAGCCCTGCGCGGCTGTGCCGCCGCTGAGTGTGAGCACGCCATTGTTCTTGCGCAGCCGCTCGGGCACGGTCCAGGGGCCGTTGTTGCGCTGCAGCTCCACCGCGCCCAGCAGGTGCAAACCGTTGGCCAGCGCCAGTGAGCCACCGGCCACGCCACGGCGGTAGCCGTTCTCGCCCAAGGTCAGGGCGCCGAAGGCTGCGTCAAGACGTGTGCGGTAGACGATGTCGGCCGAGCCGGCGGCCGAGAAGTCACCGTTCTGCGCAAAGTACGGGCCCTTGCGGTAGGCGATGCGGTCCACCAGTTCGGGCAGCAGAAAGTTCAGGTCGCTGTAGCCCTGGCCATGGCCGTGGCTGGGCATGTTCACCGGCAGGCCGTTGACCGTGGTGGCGAAGTCGGTGCCGTGGTCGAGGTTGAAGCCGCGCAGAAAGTACTGGTTGGCTTTGCCGTCGCCCGAGTGCTGGGTGACGATGATGCCGGGCACGAATTCCAGCACCTCGCCGGGGCGCAGCGCGGGCCGGCTCTTCAGCAGCTCGGCACGCACCACGCCCTG